>JANNDB010000490.1:0-2353 GCA_031387285.1 Betaproteobacteria bacterium
GATTCTGGAGGTGCGCATCGAGCGGCGCGTGCCGGTGCTGGGCGCGCAGCCGCCACTGGTGCAGGAGCGCGAACCGGTATTGATAGGCGTGCCTGCGGCTGATGCGCCAGCCGGCCGCGACTTGCTGGCCAACCCGGTGCTGGTGCGGCGCGCACCCATCGTGGCGACGCGCCTGGTGAGCATGAACGTTGCCGACGTGCTGAACCTCACGGTGAACGAAGCCGCCACCATTTTTGCCGGCGACCGCGACGTGATCCGTGCCCTGCAGCCCATCGTCGACGTGGGGCTGGAATACGTGAAGCTGGGACAGCCGGTGCCCACCTTGTCCGGCGGCGAGGCGCAACGCCTCAAACTTGCAGGCTTCCTGGCCGAGGCGGCGCGCGCGGCCAGTTCGAGCCGGCAGCCGGTGGCCAAGCGCGGCACCCTGTTCATGTTCGACGAACCCACCACCGGTCTGCATTTCGACGACATCGCCAAGCTGATGCGTGCGCTGCGCAAGCTGCTCGACGCCGGCCACTCACTGCTGGTGATCGAACACAACCTCGACGTGATCCGCGCCAGCGACTGGCTGATCGATCTCGGCCCGGAAGGTGGCGATGCGGGTGGCCTGGTGGTGGCCGTGGGCACGCCAGAAGCATTGCGCGACCACCCGAGCTCCCACACCGGCAAGGCGCTGCGCGAATACGACGCGACGGTGGGTCTGGGCGCGCACCTGGCGCAGGAGGCGCGCGCGCCTTATGTGGCAGCGCCCCACTCCGACGCGATCCAGATCGTCAACGCCAAGGAACACAACCTCAAATCCCTTTCGGTGGATATTCCGCGCGGCAAGTTCAACGTGGTCACCGGCGTCAGCGGCTCCGGCAAGTCCACGCTGGCGTTCGACATCCTGTTCAACGAAGGGCAGCGGCGCTACCTGGAGTCGCTCAACGCCTACGCGCGCAGCATCGTGCAGCCGGCCGGGCGGCCCGAAGTGGACGCGGTCTACGGGATTCCGCCGACCGTGGCGATCGAGCAGCGCCTGTCGCGTGGCGGGCGCAAGTCCACGGTGGGCACCGCCACCGAGGTGTGGCATTTTCTGCGCCTGCTGTATGTGAAGCTGGGCGTGCAGCATTGCACCAAAGACGGTACCGCGGTGGCGCCGCAGACGCCCGACAGCATTGCCGCGCAATTGCTGCGCAGCTTTCGTGGGCAGCACATCGGCCTGCTGGCGCCGCTGGTGCTCAACCGCAAAGGCGTCTACACCGAACTCGCCGACTGGGCGCGGCCGCGCGGTTTCACGCATCTGCGCGTCGACGGCAACTTTTTGCCCACCGCCGGCTTCCCGCGCATCGACCGCTTCAAGGAACACACCATCGAATTGCCGGTCGCCAGCCTCGATGTGCGAGCGGACAACGAAGCGGCCCTGCGCGAAGCGCTGGCCAGCGCGCTGGAACATGGAAAGGGCGTGGTCCATGTGCTGAGTGACCTGACCGGGCTGCGCGCCGCCATGATGGCCGGTGTGCCGACTGCGGCGATTGGCACGCTGCTGGCGTTCTCGACCAAACGCGCCTGTCCGGTCTGCAGCACCAGTTACCCGGAGCTCGACCCGCGGCTGTTTTCCTACAACAGCAAACATGGTTGGTGTACCGAATGTGTGGGCACCGGCGTGCGCCTGACCAAGGAGCAACGCAAGGCGCTGGACGATTCGGTGCGCGACGACGGCGGCGGGCGCGAGCAGACCTTTGCCGAGGTCGAGGTGGAGGATCTGGCGCAGGACGCCTGCCCGGCCTGCCTGGGAACGCGTCTGAACACCACGGCGCGCGCCGTGCGTTTCGGGGTGCAAGCGCACGTGGCGGCAGGCGATGCGGGCCGCCTGGAAGGTATTGCCATCACCGAGCTCGCGCGGCTTTGCGTGACCGACGTACGCAAATGGGTGGAGACGTTGCAAGTAGCCGGGCGCATGAGCCAGCGTGAGACGGATATCGCGCGCGACCTGGTGCCCGAGATCCGCAGCTGCCTGCTGTTCCTGGAAGAGGTGGGACTGGGTTACCTCACGCTGGATCGTGGCGCCCCCACGCTCAGCGGCGGCGAGGCGCAGCGCATCCGGCTGGCGGCGCAGCTGGGCAGCAATCTGCAGGGCGTCTGCTACGTACTGGATGAACCCACCATCGGCCTGCATGCGCGCGACAACCGCATCCTGTTGTCGGCCCTGAAAAGCCTGAGCGACAAGGGCAACACGCTGGTGGTGGTGGAACACGATGAAGACACCATTCGCCACGCCGACCACATCATCGACATCGGGCCGGGCGCCGGCAAGCGCGGCGGTTCCCTGGTGGCGGAAGGCACGCTGGCAGACGTCGTGGGCGCGGCGCAG
>JANNDB010000496.1:0-2200 GCA_031387285.1 Betaproteobacteria bacterium
TGCCGGTCAAGGATTACGCCCAGGCGTTGCGCGGGCCTATCCGTGTGACCATGGGTGGGCGACAACTGCCCGGTGACATGCCGGAATCGTCGCCCGGCTGGCAGGCGTTCGAGCGCGAACACCGCGGCAAGCCCTGAGACGGCGCAGAGCAAAGGAGCGTTCGATGAATCTGGATGGCGAATCGATCACGCTGGCGCGCAGGGCGTTGGTGCACCTGCGCGAGAAGACCACGGATCAGGCCCCCGGCACACTGGAGCAGCCGATCGAGGCCTACACGGATCCGGTACGCTACCAGCGCGAGGTCGACCGTGCGTTCCGGCACCTGCCGCTGGCCTTGGCCCTCAGCCTGGAGCTTCCAGGTCCTGGGAGCTATCGCGCCATGACGGTGCTGGATGTGCCGGTGCTGCTGGTGCGCGGCAAGGATGGCGTGGCGCGGGCTTTCCTCAACGTATGCCGGCATCGCGGCGCGCAGGTCTGCAAACCGGGCAACGGTACCGCCGAGCGGCTGGTCTGCCCCTACCATGCCTGGCAGTACGACCTGCAGGGGCAACTCACCGGCTTGTTCGGGGCCTCGACCTTCGGCGATGTATCGCCGCAAACCCATTCGCTGACGCCCTTGCAGTGCGACGAGCGCGCGGGGCTGTTGTGGGTGATTCTCACGCCGGGAGAGAGTCTGGCGATCGACCCCTGGCTGGGGGAGTTTGCCGACAAGCTGGGTGCCTTGCGCCTCGACCAGTGGCATCTGCACGAGCAGCGCGACATCGCAGGGCCGGGCTGGAAAGTCGTGTGGGAGGGCTATCTCGAGTCTTACCACCACAATACCGTGCACCCCAATACGGTCGGCAAATTCACCATCGGCAATCTGACGGTGCACGATACCTGGGGCCCGCACCAGCGCATCGTGTTTGGCCGGCGCAGCCTGAGTGAACTGGACAACACCCCCGTCGACCTGTGGCAACCGGAAGCCCACATCCGCAGAATCCACCTCGGTTTCCCGAATCTGGCGATTTCCGGCATCCTGGGTGACCACTGCCTGGTGAGCCAGATTTTTCCTGGGCCGACACCGGAGAGCACGATCACGCGCCAGACCGTGCTGTCGGCGCGCAAGCCGCAGACCGAGCAGGAACGCAAGGCCACCGCCGACTTCAGCGCCATCGTGCTGACCGCGGTGCGCGACGAGGACTACATGATCGGCGCCGGCGTGCAGGCGGGCCTGAAGTCCGGCGCCAATACGGCCCTCACCATCGGCCGCAACGAGCCGGCCGTGCAGCATTTCCACACGACGCTCGCCCGCATCATGGCGTCCGATGCCGGCGCTCGCTGATGGCTGGCAAACGCAAACTCGTTGCCGAGGTGGCAGCGCCGGAATTGCCGTTGGAAGACCGCATCACCTTCCTGGTGCACCGGATCCATTCGCGCATCGGGCTGATCGGAAACCGGCACTTTCGCGCCCACGACCTGAACCATTACTCGGCGCGCATTCTCGTCCTTCTGCTGGAGCATGAGGAACTGCGCACGGGCGAGCTGGTGGATCTGATGGTGTTGCCGCAGTCGACCATCTCCAGCCAGTTGCAGGGATTGCACGCCAAGCGCCTGGTGCGCAGGCGACGATCGCGCAAGGACAATCGTTCGGTCATGGTGACGCTTACGCCGGCGGGCGAGGCGCTGGCGCGCGACTGCAACGGTCTGAGCCTGCGGGTGCATACAGCCTTGCTTGAAGGGGTGCCGCGTGTGCAGGCCAGGCAGGGGCTGGCCTTCCTCGCCAGGCTGCACGAGCGGTTGCAGGAACTGCAGGCCGAGGAGGCGCCGCTGGTTCCGTTCCTCGGGCCGGGACAACTCAAGCAAGTGGGCAGCTCCTGATCTGCTGCGCCCCATCAACCGGACCGGAGGGAACAAAATCATGATCAAGCACATCGTCATGTGGCGGTTCAAGGAGACGGCCCACGGGAAAGACCGGCGCACGAACGCGCAGCTGGCCCGGGAAAAGCTCGAAGGCCTGCGCGGGCGCATTCCCGGCCTGCTGTCCATCGAGGTGGGACTGGATTTTTCCGCGACAGCCAACAGTGCCGATGTCGTGCTGTACTGCGAGTTCACCGACCGCGCCGCGCTGCAGTTCTACCAGACGCATCCCTTGCACCAGGCCATCGTGCCCTTTGTCGCCGAGGCCGCGAGCGAGCGTCGTCTGGTGGACTACGAGGTG
>JANNDB010000509.1:0-1896 GCA_031387285.1 Betaproteobacteria bacterium
TGCACAGCAAGGACGAGAAGGTGAGTGTCCCGCCGCTGATCGGAGCACTGCTGAAAAACGAGCAGGACGTGACGCTTTTCGAGAAGCTCGTGTTCATGCAAAGACACAATCGATAGGCACGTATGGCATTCGTGGAACCCGTCATCCTGCGCGACCGCGGCATCCGCATGGAGCCGCTGGGCCTGCAACACGAAGAAGGCCTGCGTCTGGCTGCTGCCGATGGCGAGTTGTGGCGCATCCGGGTCACTTCCGTGCCCGAGCCGGAGCAGACCCGCCAATACATCGTGGACGCGCTCGCCATGCGCGAAGCCGGCAACCGCTTTGCCTTTGCCGTCGTCGACGAAGCGGCAGGGAAGGTGATTGGCTCCAGCAGCTACCACGACATCATCGCCGCCGTGAAGCGTGTGGAGATCGGCTACACCTGGTATGCCAAAAGCTGCCAACGCACCCACGTGAACACCACCTGCAAGCTGATGCTGATGGGCCACGCCTTCGGCACCCTGGGTTGCCCCGTGGTGGGCTGGCGTACCGACAATTACAACTTCGATTCGCAAAACGCCATCGAGCGCCTGGGCGCGAAGAAGGACGGCGTGATCCGCGGCCATGCCCTGCGCCGCGATGGAACCATCCGCGACACCGTCATGTACAGCATGCGCTCAGGTGAGTGGCCGGAGGCGCGCGCCCAGCTGATGTACCTGCGCGACCGGCCGCGCGCCAAGTCCTGAGGAGTCCCCCATGCTCGTCGACTTTTTCTACACGCTGCGATCGGCCAAGCTGCCGGTATCCGTCAAGGAATACCTGGTGCTGCTGGAGGCGCTGAAAGAGGGCGTGGTCGGCCCGAACACCGAACAGGACGCCTCGGGCGAGACCATCAGCGGCTTTCACATCGACGACTTCTACTACCTCAGCCGAGCTTCGCTGGTGAAGGACGAAAAGCACTACGACAAGTTCGACCGCGCTTTTGCCGCCTACTTCAAGGGCGTGGAGATGATCGCCGACTTCACCAAGGACATTCCGCTGGAGTGGCTGCGCAAGAACCTCGAACTCAACCTGAGCCCCGAAGAGAAGGCCAGGATCGAGAAGATGGGCTGGGACGAGTTGATGGAGACGCTGAAGAAGCGCTTCGAAGAGCAGAAGGAACGCCACGAGGGCGGCAGCAAGATGATCGGCACCGGCGGCACATCGCCATTTGGCGCCAACGGCTTCAACCCGCAAGGGATTCGGATCGGGCAGGAGAAAAGCCGTAACCGCAGCGCGGTCAAGGTCTGGGACCAGCGCGCGTACAAGGACTACGACGACACCCAGGAACTCGGCACGCGCAACATCAAGGTGGCGCTGCGGCGCCTGCGCAAGTTTGCCCGCGAAGGCAACGAGGAGGAACTGGATCTGGACGACACCATCCGTTCCACCGCGGCAAATGCCGGCTGGCTCGACATCAAGATGGTGCCGGAGCGCCACAACAACGTGAAGGTGCTGTTGTTGATGGATGTGGGCGGCACGATGGACGAACACATAGCCCGCGTGGAAGAAATGTTCTCGGCCACCAAGACCGAGTTCAAGCACCTGGAGTTCTACTACTTCCACAACTGCGTCTACGACTTCATGTGGAAGAACAACCGGCGCCGCTTTTCCGAGAAGTTCGCGACCTGGGACATCATCCGCAAGTACAACAAGGATTACAAGCTCATCTTCATCGGTGACGCGACGATGAGTCCCTACGAGATATTGCAGCCCGGCGGCAGTGTCGAATACAACAATGAAGAAGCCGGCGCCGAATGGCTGCAGCGCCTGACCAATGCGTTCCCCAAGTTCGCCTGGATAAACCCCGAGCCGCAGGGTGTGTGGCAGTACCGCCAGAGCATCAGCGTGGTGCAGCAGTTGATGAACCAGCGCATG
>JANNDB010000552.1:0-3365 GCA_031387285.1 Betaproteobacteria bacterium
ACTTCGTCGCCAACCTGGGCCAGCGTCTGCGCCAGGATGCTGCCACCCATGCGCTGGCGGCCACGCCCGAGGTCGACCAGCACCAGCGTGCTGTCGGCCACGCCTGCGTCCAGCTGCGGCGTCAGCGTGCCGCGCACATCGTCCAGTGTGGCGAAGGCGCTGACGATCAGCGACACCGGCGAAACCACCTTGCGGCTGGCGCCGCTGTCCGCGTCGTCCCACTGGGTGCGCATGGACAGGGAGTCCTTGCCCACGGGTATCGAGATGCCCAGCGCGGGGCACAGCTCAAGCGCCACCGCCTGCACGGTGGCGTACAGCGCGGCGTCCTCGCCCGGCTCGCCGCATGCGGCCATCCAGTTGGCGGAAAGCTTCACACGGGACAGTGTGATGGGGGCTGCCAGCAGGTTGGTGATGGCCTCGCCCACCGCCATACGGCCCGACGCGGGGGCGTTCGTGACCGCCAGCGGCGTGCGTTCGCCCATCGCCATGGCCTCACCGCGAAAACCACGAAAGTCGGCCAGTGTGACGGCACAATCGGCCACCGGAACCTGCCACGGACCGACCATCTGGTCGCGGTGGCTCAGGCCGCCCACGGTGCGGTCCCCGATGGTGACCAGAAAGCGCTTGGAAGCCACCGTCGGGTGGGCCAGCACCGCGATGGCGGCTTCGCGCAGCGTGACGCCATCGAGCTCCAGTGGCGCCACCACGCGCCGCAGGCTGCGCACGTCGCGCTGCATCCGGGGCGGCTTGCCCAGCAACACCGCCATGGCCATGTCCACTGCGGGCTCCTCCCCGGCGGCCGACAAGGTCAATTGCGGCTCTTGCGTGACGGTACCGACCACTGCAAACGGGCAACGTTCGCGTGCACACAGGCTGCGAAACAGCTCCAGGCTTGCGGGCGCCAGGGCCAGCACGTAACGCTCCTGGCTCTCGTTGCACCAGATCTCCTTGGGTGCCATGCCACTTTCTTCCAGTGGCACGGCGCGCAGGTCAAAGCGTGCGCCACGGCCGGCGTCATTGGCCAGCTCCGGGAACGCGTTGGAGAGGCCGCCGGCGCCCACGTCGTGGATCGCCAGGATGGGGTTGCCCTCGCCCATCAACCCGCACTGGTTGATGACTTCCTGGGCACGCCGCTGAATTTCCGGATTGCCACGCTGCACGGAATCGAAGTCCAGCGCCGCCGCGTTGGCGCCGCTGGCGAGTGAGCTCGCGGCGCTGCCGCCCATGCCGATGCGCATGCCAGGACCGCCGAGCTGCACCAGAAGGCTGCCGGCGGCGAAGCGGATCTTGTGCGTCAGGTGCGCGTCGACAGCGCCCAGCCCACCGGCGATCATGATGGGCTTGTGGTAACCGCGCTGCACCTCGTCCACGTCGGAGGCAACCGCCTGTTCGTATTCGCGGAAGTACCCCAGCAGATTGGGCCGCCCGAACTCGTTGTTGAACGCGGCACCGCCCAGCGGGCCCTCCAGCATGATCTGCAGGGGGCTGGCGATGTGATCCGGCTTGCCGTAGCCCGCCTCGGTGTCATCGAAATGCAGGCGCGACACGGTGAACCCTGTCAGGCCGGCCTTGGGGCGCGAACCCCGTCCGGTGGCGCCTTCATCCCGGATCTCGCCACCTGCGCCGGTGGAGGCACCGGGAAACGGTGAGATCGCGGTCGGGTGGTTGTGTGTCTCCACCTTCATGAGCACATGCGAAACGCCCGGCTGGGCCAGATAGGGAACAGCGCCCATCTGCACCTGCGCGAGCGCGCTGGCGGCAAACCGTTCGATCGCGCCGCCTTCCATCACCGATGCGTTGTCGGAGTAGGCGACCACCATGTGTTGCGGATTCGCGGCGTGGCTGTGCCGGATCATGCCAAACAGGGAATGTGCCTGCTCCTGCCCATCGACCGTGAATTGCGCGTTGAATATCTTGTGGCGGCAATGCTCGCTGTTGGCCTGCGCGAACATCATCAGTTCGACATCGGTCGGGTTGCGCCTGAGCTGCGTGAATGCCGCCACCAGGTAGTCCATCTCGTCGTCGGCCAGTGCGAGGCCGAAGGCGCGGTTGGCGTGCTCGAGGGCGGCCTTGCCATCGGCCAGCACGTCGATGCGCTCCATGGGCGTGGCCTTCAGCGTCGCAAACAGGCCGGCGGCGGCGGCGCGGTCGGGCAAGACGCTCTCTGTCATGCGGTCATGCAGCAGCGCAGCGACCGCCGCGAGTTGCTGCGCGCTCAACGTGGTCTTGCTGAACAAGCCGTCCTTGAGCGTCAACTGGTATTCGGTGAAGCGCTCGATGCGGCGCACCGAAAAGCCGCAGTTGTGCGCGATATCGGTGGCCGTGGACGCCCAGGGCGAGATGGTGCCCAGGCGCGGCGTGACGACGATCACCGGTCCGCCGTCCGGCTCTGGCACCGGATCGCCATAACGCAGCAAGGCAGCGAGCTCGCCGTGCTGCGCGGGCGTGAGCGGCGCGGGCGAGTCCACCAGATGCATGAAGCGGCCGCTCAGGCCCACGATGTGCTTGTGCACGGCTGCCAGGCCGGGCAACAACTGGGCAACTCGAAACGGCCGGAGGGCATTGCCGCCTTCGAAATAACTGAGATTCTGGGTCACGGAGTGGGCCTGGTGGAATGGGAGCAGGGGGCGCGCCCAGCCGGGGCGGCTGGAGCTTGGGGTGGGGGCTCGTGTCCTGGGTCGCAATTTTACCGGGGGCCAATGGGATAATTGCGGCATGACGATCACCTACAAGGACGCGCAAGGCGTCGCAGGCATGCGCGTTGCGGGCCGACTGGCCGCCGAAGTGCTGGATTACCTCACCGCCCACGTCGTGCCTGGCGTCAGCACCAATGCGCTGGACCGGCTTGCACACGACTACATCACCGGCGTGCAGCAGGCCGTGCCGGCGCCCCTCAACTACCGCGGCGGCGGCGCCATTCCATACCCCAAGTCGATCTGCACCTCGGTCAACCACCAGGTCTGCCACGGCATTCCGAACGACAAGGCGCTCAAGCGCGGTGACATCGTGAACATCGACGTGACCGTCATCAAGGACGGCTGGCATGGCGATACCAGCCGCATGTTTGTGGTGGGCGAAACCTCGATTGCGGCCCGGCGCCTGTGCAGCCTGACCTTCGACGCCATGTGGCATGGCATCACCAAGGTGAGGCCTGGTGCGCGGCTGGGTGACATCGGCTGGGCGATCCAGAAGTTTGCCGAGAGCAACGGGTTTTCCGTGGTGCGCGAGTTCTGCGGGCACGGCATTGGCCAGATCTTCCACGAGGAGCCGCAGGTGCTGCACTACGGCAAGCCCGGAACCCTGGAAGAGCTCAAGCCGGGCATGACGTTCACCATCGAACCGATGATCAACGCCGGCCGCAAGGA
>JANNDB010000599.1:0-1900 GCA_031387285.1 Betaproteobacteria bacterium
CAGCTACGTCTCCCCCGCCCTTCGGGCTCCTCCTTAAGCTTCGCTGAGGCGGTCACCCCACCTCTTCGGCATGCCAACTCCAGCCCCCAGCCAGCCTTTCGAACGCAAGAAGCGAAAGAACATCAGACCCGAGGAACCAGGCCAGCCAGCCGCGCCATGAGAGAAGCCCGGTAGTTGCGGCTGCACGGCACGCTGGAGCCGTCGCGCAGGATCAACAGCGCATCGCCCTTCTCGCGCACCTGCACCGCTTGCACGTGCGCATGCGCCACGGCGGCGCCGCGCTGCACGCGCACGAAGCCCGAGCCCAGGTCCTGCACGAGCGCCGCGAGCGTGCGGCGAAGCAAGGGCGCGCGCGCTCCGGCATGCACCACGACGTAGTTGTCGGCTGCCTCCAGCCAGCCGATCTCGGCCACCGGCACCACATGGGTACGCCCGCGATCGGCAATCAGCAACTGCCCGGACACAGGCCGGCTCGCCGCTGCGCCGCCGCGTTGGCGCCAACGCTGCAATGCGCGCGCGAGCTGCTCCGGGTCCACCGGTTTGAGAAGGTAATCGATGGCAGCAACCTCGAAGGCGCGCACCGCGTACTGGTCATACGCCGTGACAAACACCACGGCCGGAGTGGGGTCGGTCAGCGACGCCGCCAGGTCGAGCCCGCTGGGACCGGGCATCTGCACATCGAGCAGCAGCAGGTCCGGCCGCTCCGAGTCCACCAGTTGCAGGGCCTGCATAGCGTCGGCGGCTTCGTCGTCAGCGCAGCACGATCTCCATACAACAAAGCCAGACGCTGACGCGGGTTGGCCAGACCTGTACCCGTGCCTGTTGCCGCATGGTCCAGGCTTCCTACGTGGTTGTCCACCTGCAAGCGCATGGTGTCTGCCTCACGGTTGCGGGAGACTGTCAACCTGCTGGCTCCGGCATATCGCTCGACCCCGTGACGGAAAGCGCTTTCCAGCAACGGCTGCAGCAGCAGCGCCGGAACCTCGCAGCCCAGGCAGGCCTTGGACACTTCCCATGACAGCGTGACGCGGCTGCCAAAGCGCTGCTGCATGATCTGTGCATATGCGCGCAACAGCGCCAGCTCACGCGCCAGCGGCACCAGGGGCTGGCGCGCCAGATCGGTGGCGGCGCGCAGCAGGGTTGCCAGGCGCAGTGCCAGCGTATCGGCAAGCGCGGGATCTGTATGAATCGTGGAGGCGATGGTGTTGAGCGCATTGAACAAAAAATGCGGCTCGAGTTGCTGCGTGAGCTGCAACACCCGGGCCTTCTGCGTGAGCGTGCGCAGGCGTTCGGCCACCATCACCGCATGCGAACGCATACCGAACAGGACGGCCCCAAACAGCAGGTAGACAAGGCTGAACTTGACCGTCTCGTAGGCAAACACGTTCAACCATGGTTCGTGCCGATACGGCATGCCGGCCAGGCTGTACACCGCATGGCGCAATGCATACACCACAACGACAAACGACACAGCAGTCAGCGGTAGCAAGCCCAGGCTGGCGCCGAACCAGCGCCAGGCGGACACAAGCGGGTTGACCGGATCCCGAGGACGTGCCTCCCTACGGACGGCCTGCAATGGCTTGCGCCACGGCCTGCGCCGCCAGCACCACGTTGTCGAGCACGGGCACGGCCACTGCGGGCTGCAATGCGGCGGCGAGACCCGTCAAAGCAGCACCACCCAGCAGGACCGTCCGCGCACCGGCATCGACGCCGGCCTTGCATGCCCGTGCAAGGTCCGTCTGGGCATGCTGCGGGTCCGAAGCAATCTGCGCGCCCGTCAGCTCGACCGTGAACACACCCTGCAGTTGCGCATCAAGCCGATGCATGCGGGCAAAGCGCTCCAGCATCGGGCCCCAGGCGCGGCCACCGGTCACCACGGCAAAGGGGCCGCGCGCCTGCG
>JANNDB010000605.1:0-3124 GCA_031387285.1 Betaproteobacteria bacterium
TGGGGTCGTGCGTGAGCGCCACCACACAGCTGCGCCGGTCCGGCTTGAAGGCGCTCACCACGTCGTCGGGCATGTCGCTCACCACCTTGGCGCCCGCCACCGACCAGGTGCCACGGTACTCGGCGCGCGGATCACACACGGTGACGGCAAACCCGTTGAACAGCGCCATCGTGGCCAGGTACTCGGTCAACTGGCCGGCGCCGATCAGCAGCATGCGGTATTCCGGCCCGAAGGTATTGACCAGTTCGGTGGCGCTGATCACCAGTTCCTGTGGCACCTGCGCCCTCGCCAGGCGCACCGGGCCGTCCGGCAGCGGCACGATGCGCTGCATCAGCGAACCCGTCTCGAGTGCCTGCACCAGTTCCACCAGGCTTTGGGCGTCTGGGTCGTATTCGAGCAGCAGCTCCAGTGTGCCGCCGCAGGGCAGTCCGAAGCGGTGCGCCTCGTCGGCCGTGATGCCGTACTTGACCAGACTGGGCGCGCCGCTAGGTATGCCACGCTGGGCGTCCGTTTTGCCCTCGGGCATGTGCGCCTGCGTGTGGCGGTAGATCAGGTCGTCCTCGATGCAACCACCCGAGACCGATCCGGCTACCGCGCCGTCGTCGCGCAGCGCCATGATCGAGCCGACCGGCCGCGGCGACGATCCCCAGGTCCGCACCACGGTGACCAGCATCGCGCGGTGGCCAGCCAGACGCCAATCGCGCAAGGTGCGCAACACCAGGACATCGAGGTTCTCCATCACCAACCCCTTGTTATTTGCGCAGCAGGTACCACGCCAGCGCCACCACCACGATGGCAACCGGCCAGACCCAGCCCGGGATGCCACCGCCCGCAGGCGCCACGACGGGCGCGGGTGCGGCGCTTTCGCTGGCGGCCGCCGGCGCCGGGTAACGCCGCTGCATCTCCTCATCAAAGCGCTTGAAAAAGTCCTCCGACATGTTCTTCGCCGCGCCGTCCACCAGGCGTTGGCCAAGCTGCGCCACCTTGCCACCGACCTGGGCATGCACGGTGTAGTTGAGCATGCAGCCCGCATCGTTGGGTGTGAGTTCCACCTTGGCCGTACCCTTGCCAAAACCGGCCACCCCGCCCTGCCCGTCGAAAGTGAGTGTGTAGCTGCTGGGCGGGTTCATGTCGGAGAGCTGGATCTTGCCGGCAAACTTGGCCGACACCGGCCCGATCTTGAGCGACACCCCCACTGCGAACTGCAAAGGTCCGGTGGACTCGATACGGTCGCATCCGGGGATGCAGACTTTCAGCACCTCGGGGTCGTTGAGGGCATCCCAGGCCTGTTGCTGGGTCACGCCGAGTTGGCGGCTGGCTTGCATGTCCATCGGACGTTTCCTCCTGAAATGGGTAAATGGTGACGGTCACTCAACGACGCATCAAGTCCGCCAGACTGGCGGCAAGGTCTTCCAGCTTTTGCAGATTGTGCACCGCCACCATGCGATGCGCGCGCGCGTGCAAAACGGCGGCGCCACGCGCCAGTGGCTGGTAGCCGTCAAAGCGCAGCAAGGGGTTGAGCCACAACAGACGGCCGCAGTGCCGGCGCAACCAGTCCAGCTCGCCGGCCAGTTCCTCCGGTTCGCCGGTATCGAGCCCGTCGGTGATCAGCAGCACCAGGGTGCGCCGCCCGACCAGCCGGCGCGCATGGTGCCGGCGCAGGCTGGCCAGCGACTGGCCGAGCTGCGTGCCGCCCGCAAAATCGTCGATCAGCAGGCTCGCCGAAGCCAGCATCTGGTCCACATCACCGAGCCGCACGGCCGCTCCGAGATCGGTCAGCTGGGTGCCAAAAGCAAACACGTCACGCTGGCGCACATGGGCCGTGGCGCTATGCAGGAAAGCCAGCAGCAGGCGCGCATAACGCTCCATCGAGCCGGACACATCGAGCAGCACCAGCAGCGGCACCGGCTGCTGCCGGCGCTGTAAACGCGGCAGCTGCAACACTTCACCGCCGGAACGCGCGGCGTGCCGCAACACGCCCGGCCAGTGCATGCGCGCGCCGCGACTGCCCGGGTGCACGCGCCGCGCCGCAAACTCCGGCAGCGGAAGGCGGATCTCGCGTGCCAGCCGCATCACCAGGCCGAACTCGCTGCCGGAGAGGCCATCGAAATCGGCATGGCGCAGACGCGCCACGTCGCTCGCGGTCATGGCGGCGTCGAAATCGACTTCCTTGTCAGGGCGCGGCGGCGTGGCCTTGCCCACGCTGTCGCGCTGGGGGGCCAGCGCCTCGCGCACCCGCGCACGCCGCTTCACGGGATCGGCTTTACCTTCGGCACTGGGCAGCATCTGGGCCAGCAGCTTGTTGGCCATTTCGGGGTCGCGGAAAAAGGCTTCGAACATCTCCCGAAACACCATGCGGTCCTGCTCGCGGCCCACCAGCACCGCCTCCAGCGCGGCGGCCACATCTGCGCGCTTGTCCAGCCCCACGGCCAGGGCCGCGTCGTGGGCCAAGGCCATGCGTGCGCCGTCCATGGGAATGCCAGCACGGCGCAGCGCACGCCCGAACGCGGTCAGGTTGCCCGCAAACTTGCCTGTGCGCGCGTCACCGAGTTGCATGGTGTGGGGCGCAAGAGCCGAGATGCTCAGGCGGGATCGGCCAGGGGTTGCAGCAGTTCGGTCGCCAAGGCCGGCGTCAGCGCGGCCACGTCCTCGCGCTGTTTGAACAGGATGCCCGCAGTGTCGCCGATCACCTCCGGATCCAGCGACAGGGTATCGAGCGCGACGAGCGCGCGCGCCCATTCCACACTCTCGGCAATACCGGGCGCGCGGTGAAAGGTGCCGCTCGCCGTAGCGCTGCGCAGGCGGCCTACAAAATCTGCAACCTGGCGCGACAGGGCGTCGGCGGCACCGGGCACCCGCGCCTGCACGATGGCCAGTTCGCGCTCGCGTTCCGGGTAGTCCAGCCAATGGTAGAGGCAGCGTCGCTTTACCGCGTCGTTGAGGTCGCGGGTACGGTTGCTGGTGAGGATGGTGACCGGCGCAAACGCCGCGCGCACCGTGCCGAGTTCGGGGATGCTCACCTGGTATTCACCCAGGTACTCCAGCAGGAACGCCTCGAACGGTTCGTCGGCCCGGTCCACCTCGTCGATCAGCAGCACGGCACCGGGGTCGGGCGCCTGCAACG
>JANNDB010000606.1:0-8576 GCA_031387285.1 Betaproteobacteria bacterium
CGTCGCTATGGCGTCACCTGCCAGCGCTTTCTCCATATAGGAACGCGGATCGCGATGGCGCGCCTGCCGCACCACCCGGTGTGCAAAGCTGAGTTTGCCGTGGGCACCTGCACCGATGCCCAGGTAGTCGCCGAACTGCCAGTAGTTCAGGTTGTGCCAGCAGCGGTGCCCCGGCCGGGCATAAGCCGAAACCTCGTAACGCTGCAACCCGGCAGCAGCCGTACTGGCGCTGACGAGGTCGAGCATCTCGTATGCGCTGTCCTCGTCCGGCACCGTGGGGGGGAATTTCGCAAACACCGTATTGGGCTCGATCGTCAGGTGGTAGATCGAAATGTGCGGGCTGCCCAGGCCCAGGGCCTTCTGCAGGTCGGAACGCAAATCGTCCAGCGTCTGCCCTGGCAGGGCGTACATCAGGTCGAGGTTGAAGGTATCGAACACTGCTGCCGCTTCCTGCACGGCCGCCAGCGCCTGCGCGCTGTCATGCACCCGCCCAAGAGCCTTGAGGTGCGCGTCATTGAAACTCTGCACGCCCACCGACAAGCGGGTCACGCCGGCGCTGCGAAAGGCCCGGAAACGATCCCGCTCAAAAGTGCCGGGGTTCGCCTCCAGCGTGATCTCGCAATCCGGCGCGAGGCGCAGGCGTGCCCGGATGTCGCCCAGCAGTCGGTCAATGGCTTTCGGCGAGAACAGGCTGGGTGTTCCGCCACCGATGAAGATGCTGTGCACGGTACGGCCCCACACCAGCTCCAGGCTGGACTCGAGATCGGCCACCAGCGCATCGAGATAACGCGTCTCGGGCAGCTCCGCAGCGCGCATCTCATGCGAGTTGAAATCGCAATACGGGCATTTGCGGATGCACCACGGCAGATGCACATACAGCGACAGCGGCGGCAGCGCGGCCAGCTGCAGGGTGCCCGGCCGCATATAGTGAGCAAGGCCCGGTGCAGCCATGCTCAGGACCAGCGGGTGCGTATCAACTCGACCATCTGACGCGCGGCGCGGCCGCGATGGCTGTTGGCGTTCTTTACGTCCAGCGGCAACTGGGCAAAGGTCTTGCCGAACTCGGGAATCCACATCACGGGGTCAAAGCCAAAACCATTGCTACCCAGGCGCTCCGTGGCGATTTCGCCTTCGGCGCGGCCAACGGCGATGAGTGGCTCCGGGTCGTCTGCACTGCGCAACGCGACCAGGGTCGCGACCATGGCAGCGCGACGGTTGGTCATGCCGCGCATCTGCTCGAGCAATGCAGTGACGTTGTTGTCGTCGCCCTTGGGGTAACCAAACTGCGTCGCGTAATACGCGGTGTCGACACCTGGCAATCCGCCAAACGCATCGATACACAGCCCTGCGTCGTCGGCCAGCGCCGGCAAGCCACTCGAACGTGCGGCGTGGCGGGCCTTGGTCAGTGCGTTTTCAACGAAGGTCCGGTATGGCTCGGGCGCCTCGGGTATTCCCAGTTCGGACTGAGGGATGAGTGTGAGGCCCAGGGGTTGCAGCATCGCCTGCAACTCTTCGAGCTTGCCCGCGTTGTTGGAGGCCAGGACGATCTTCGGGGTCACGCCGCGAGGCTCTGCCGCTGCATCACCATGAGTTCGCCAATGCCCTTTTCGGCAAGGGACAGCAGGGCGTCCATCTCCCTGCGGGAAAAGGCGGCGCCCTCCGCGGTGCCCTGGACCTCGACAAAGTGGCCAACACCGGTCATCACCACGTTCATGTCGGTGTCACACGCGGAGTCTTCCGAGTACTCCAGATCGAGCAAGGGCGTGCCCTGCACGATGCCTACGGAAATGGCGGCCACCTGTGCCAGGATCGGGCTCTCCGTGAGCTTGCCCTGCGCCATGAGCTTGTTGACCGCATCCTGCGCGGCGACAAAGGCGCCCGTGATGCTCGCCGTGCGCGTCCCGCCGTCGGCTTGCAGGACATCGCAATCGATTTGAATGGTGCGCTCACCGAGCTTCTTCAGATCGAAAACACAACGCAGCGAGCGCCCGATCAGGCGCTGGATCTCCTGGGTTCGCCCGCTTTGCTTGCCGCGCGCCGCCTCGCGGTCGCTGCGGGTGTGCGTGGCGCGGGGCAACATGCCGTATTCGGCAGTGACCCAGCCTTCGCCGCTGCCGCGTTTGTGCCCCGGCACCTTCTCTTCGACCGAGGCGGTACACAACACGCGGGTATTGCCAAACTCGACCAGCACCGAGCCTTCGGCGTGGATGGTGTAACCCCGCGTGAGGCGCACGGCGCGCATCTGGTCATTGGCGCGTCCCGCCAGGCGTTGGTAATGGCTCAAAAAATGTCTCCAGTGAAAGGGACGGGCGCGCAGCCCGCCCGATGGCCGCTAGCGGCGTTTGGCAGCCGTGCGCTTGATGGCTTCGTTGATCTCGGCTATCGAGCGTTCGATGGCTGCGTCGTCCAGGTCGGCTTCGTCACCCTGCAGTCCGCCGGACTGCACCGTGCTGGCAAACACGCCGTCCTGCATGTCGTCGGTGGAAACGGCGCCCTTGGTGGTCTCGAATTCGTCCGGCGTCTCCCAGTCCATCGCGATGGCCGTCACGTTGTCGCTGCTGGCACCAGCCTTCTGCAAGGCGCTCTCCACCAGATCGGGCACGGCCATTCCGACCGCCTTGGCGGCAAGCTGGCGCACGATGTCACCATCGTCAAGACTGCCCCACAGACCGTCGGAGCACAGCAGTATCTTGTCACCCTGCATCAGCGGGGTAGGCCCGACCACGTCGAATACCGGTTTGGTGGGCGAACCCAGGCAGGTGTAGAGGATGTTGCGGTTGAGCCGTTCGGCTGCGCGCGATGACGTGTGCCCCTGAGGCGGCTGCTCCATGTAGGAGTGGTCCCGCGTGCGTATGACCAGTTTGCCCGCGCGCACCAGGTACAGACGCGAATCGCCGCAATGCGCCCAATAGGCAGAACCATCCTGCACCAAGGTCGCGACCACGGTGGTGCGGGGTGTATCGAGCATGCCCTTTTCAATCGCGTACTTGATGATGGCGCGGTGTGCAGCCATGACGGCGGCATTCAGGAACGCCACAGCGTCCTCGATCTTGGGATTGGCCTGCTTCTGGTAAAGCGCGGATATCGCCTGCAGTGCAAGTTGCGCCGCCACTTCGCCCTCCGGGTGTCCCCCCATGCCATCTGCCAGCATGAGAATGCCTGAGCTTTTCGTATAGCTGTAGCCCATGCGGTCCTCGTTTTGCAGGCGACCCCCCTTGCGACTGACCTGGAAGACTGTGAATTTCATTTGGGTTTGATCACCGAACTGACGATGCTCTTGGAGTTCTTCTTGGTATCGGTCACCATGGTGTCAAACTGAAGCCGCACTTTCTCGGCGACCGACAGCTTGGTATAGCGTCGCTCGCCCTCGCGGCTGAGTTCTTTCTGCAGGGCAAACACGGACTGGGGGCGCGACAACGGATCGAGTGCCATGCACCCTTCGACAACCTCGATCAGGTTGTCCGAATACACGCCGCGCAGGCGGCTCAGGGCCGTGGCAATGCGGTCTTTCTCGACCCGTTGGGGCGCTTCGTTCGGAGGGTAGCCCTGCATGCACGCGTACAGGCAGGCACCAATCGCGTAGATATCGGTCCAGGGCCCCATGGACGAGTCGCGCCGGTACATCTCGGGCGCGGCAAATCCTGGCGTATACATGGGACGGATGAAGTTTCCCTCTTTGCTCAAGACCTCGCGCGCCGCGCCAAAATCGATCAGCACCGACTTGTTGTCGTCGGTGATGAAGATGTTGGCCGGCTTGATGTCCAGGTGCAGCATCTTGTGCTGGTGCACGATGCGCAGCCCACGCAGGATCTCGTCAAACAGTGAACGGATGGTCGATTCGCGAAAAACCTTTTGCTGCTTCTGGTCACGCGCCGTGATGATGAAGTCCTGCAGGGCCGCGCCCTCCAGGTAGTTCATCACCATGTACACCGTTTCGTTCTCGCGAAAGAAGTTCATCACGCTCACGACGGACGGATGCGATATCTGCGCAAGCGCGCGGCCTTCTTCGAAAAAACTCTTTAGCCCGAGACGGTACAGCGACAACTTCTCGGCGGGCACGGAAGGCGCCATTTCACCGGGCGCACGCGTGGCCAGGGATGATGGCAGATACTCCTTGACGGCAACCTGCAGGCCTTCGGGATCGAGCGCGAGATAGACGAGTCCAAAGCCGCCCGCAGCTACTTTGCGGATAATGCGGTACCCGCCGATGATCGTGTCTGGCGGCAGCGGTGCTGGTTTAACCTTGGACATGCCCTGGAGTTGAATTGTGTCTGGCACTCTGCCCGGATGCAGCCGGCCGCGCCGCCAACCTACCTGGAAATCCATTCGACGCCATGCCAGTTTACAGTATGACCGGGTACGCCGCGACCCAGTCGCGCCCTGTGGAAAGCGCTGCTGCGCCTGATCCTGCCCGGTCGGCGCCGCGCTGGCTGGGCCTGGAGTTGCGCTCTGTCAACAGCCGCTTTCTGGATCTGGCGTTTCGCCTGCCCGAGGAGCTGCGCCAATGCGAGCCGGGATTGCGTGAGCTGCTGGCAGGCCAACTCAAGCGCGGCAAGGTCGAATTGCGCCTGACCGTGGAAAGCGGCCCGGCCGCCCTGGTTGCGGAGCCTACAGCCCGCCTCCTGCAACGGCTGGTGTCCGTACAGGACAACGTACGGGCCTGGCTGCCCGACGCGCAGCCTCTGCGCGTTGCCGACGTCGTGCGGCTGGCTGGCGCTGAACAGGCCGGTGAGCGGGACTGGTCGGCTGATGTGCTGCCACTGGCGAAAAAGGTGCTCAAGGAACTAGTGGCTGCACGCCAGCGCGAAGGCGCCCGGCTTGCGGCAACCCTGCAGGAGCGTATTGGTGCGATACGCGCACTGGTGGCGCAGGCCGTGCCGCTGGTGCCGCAACTGGTTCAGCAGCAGCGCCAGCGCTTTCTGGAGCGCTGGTCCGAGGCTTTGGGCGCCGCGGGCAGCGCACCGGAAGCGGCACAGGACCGCGCCTTGGCCGAAGCCACGGCGTTTGCCATTCGCATCGATGTGGCAGAAGAAATCACGCGGCTGACGGCGCACCTGGACGAAATCGAGCGGCTGATCACCAAGGGCGGCGAAATCGGCAAGCGGCTGGACTTCCTCATTCAGGAACTGCACCGCGAGGCCAACACCATGGGCTCCAAGTCTGCGGCGCTTCCCCTCACGCATATCTCGGTGGACATGAAAGTACTGGTGGAGCAAATGCGCGAGCAGGTGCAGAACATAGAGTAATGCAGCCGGGGGTTATCTGCGGCCCCCATGCGGCACATCCGCTGGATGGTGCCCAACATCAAAGAGGCCGGTTTCGACACAGGGACGAAGGGTGCTTGCGATGACGCACCTGCACAAACCGCGCATCAATCAGCGCGCACGTGGCATCAATCGCCGCCAGCCCAGCGGTTAGCATCTTGCCTCCAGCAATCACGGAGGTCGCATGCAGAAGCTCTATATCGGCAACAAAAACTACTCGTCCTGGTCCATGCGTCCATGGGTCATGCTCAAACAGGCAGACATCGCCTTTGAAGAAGTCATGGTCCGGTTTGACTCGTTCAGCGCCGATTCGCAATTCAAGAAGCGCCTGGGGCCCGTCAGCCCTTCCGGCCGGGTGCCGGTGCTGGTGGACGATGGCCTGGTGGTATGGGACACCCTGGCAATTGCCGAGTACGCCGCCGAGAAGTTTCCGCAGGCGCGCCTGTGGCCAGCGTCGCCCGCCGCGCGAGCACGTGCACGCAGCATCTGCGCTGAAATGCATTCGGGCTTTAGCAATCTGCGCGGAAACTGCCCGATGAACATCGAGGCCCGGCTGTCCGATGCCGGCGCGCTCATCTGGCGTGACAAGCCCGGCGTGCGCTCCGACGTGCAGCGCATTGTCGAGATGTGGAGCGCGTTGCTCGACGAACACCAGGGGCCGATGCTGTTTGGCGACTTCACGATCGCAGACGCCTACTTCGCACCAGTCTGCATGCGCTTGAAGTCCTACGGCCTGCCCGTACCCGCGCAGATCGGCGACTACGTGGAGCGCGTGTGCGCGCTGCCAGGCGTAAAGGCCTGGATCGACAGCGCCTTGCTGGAAAAGGACTTTCTGGACTTCGAGGAGCCGTACCGCCTCAGGCCTTGATTGTCCTAGGGCCGCCCTGCGGCGCCCGTGGCCGGGCGGGCCTACCCGGCGAAGGTTGTTTCCGGCAGGCCACGCACTCCCGGTATCCGGATCGCGAACAGCGAGCCCGATTGGGGCGCGGCCAGCAGTGCCGCCTCGTTCAGTCGAACGGACGCGCTGGTGACGTACAAGGTGTCGAGGCTGGCACCGCCAAAGCAACAACTCGTGGGACGTGGCACCGGCATGCGGATGCGCAGCAGTTCGCGCCCGTCGGGCGCATAACGTGACACACGCCAGGCGTCCCACACGGCCACCCACAGGCAACCATCTTCGTCCACCGTCAGGCCATCGGGTGTGCCGTCGCTGCTCTCCAGCGTGATGAACGGGCGGCGGTTGGCGATGGTGCCACTCAGCAGGTCGAAGTCGTAGGCGTAGATGGTGCGTCGCACCGAGTCGGTGAAGTACATCAGCCGGTTGTCCGGGCTCCAGCCCAAGCCGTTGGAGACCGTGATGCCCGAGTCCATCTTCTTCCAGCTGCCGTCTGCGTCGACCCGAAACAGGTTGCCGCGGTTCGCCACGGTGCCCATGTCCAGCGTGCCGACCCACAGTCGCCCCATGCGGTCACACTTGCCGTCGTTGTAGCGGTTGCCAGGCCGGTCCGCCTCTGGATGACAAAAGCTTGTAAGAACCTTGCTGGCCATGTCCAGGGTCATCAGCCCGGCGGGCGTGGCCACCAGCAACCCGCCGCTGGCCTTGGGAATGGCGATGCTGACCATCGAACCCAGCTTCACCTCCCGGTCCTCACCCTTGACGCTGTCGTAGCAGTGCACGGCAGGGGTCAGGATGTCGACCCAATACAGGGCACCGTCACGTGGCGACCAGGTCGGCCCTTCGCCCAGCAGCGATCGGGTTTCTGTCACGCGCTGGATATCGAAGTTGGTGCTGTCCGCAGGTTTGGCCTTGGGTTGGATCGACATGAATTGCCCGCCGGCGTTGTGCGAGATGGTGCGCGCCGCGCCGATGATGGGTGCCGACAGACCGTGCAGCTGCGCCTGGCCGATCTGGTCCGCGCGGCCGGCGATGCAGACGGCGCCGATGGGGCGACCCTCGATGTCGAGGATGGGTGCGGCCACGGAAACGACGCCATCCTCGTGTTCCCCGGATTCAATGGCATAACCGCGGGCGCGGGTCAATTCCAGTTCGCTGAGCAGCGCCTGGCGACTGGTCACGGTATGGCTGGTGAAGCGTTGCAGCGTGAGGCGATCGAGCAGTGCAACTTGCGCAGGGGGCTCCATGTGGGCCACGATCACCTTGCCGGCAGCCGTCACGTGCACCGGCAGGCGCGCGCCCACTCTGGAGCTGTTGCGCGGTTCGCGCTCGGTTTCCTGTGCGGCGATGATGATGACGCTGTCGCGGTCGAGTATCGCGAGGAGCGCCGGCTGTGCAAACACGCTGCAAAGGCGCGCCAATTCGTCTTGCGCCGCAAGACGCAGGTCGAAATGGCTCCAGACTTCATGCGCCAGCTCGAGCAGGCGAAAACCCAGCCGGTACGTCCTCGTCGGCAAATCATGTCGCAACAGGCCTTCGCGCATCAGCGTTGCCAGTATGCGGTGCAGGGTTGCCTTTGGCAGGCGGCCGGCCCGCAGCAGCTCGGTGAAGGTCATTGGCGCGGGTGCCGCGGAAATGGAGTTGAGCAGGCTCATTGCTTTTTCCAGCACACCCAGGCCGGACGTTGCCAGCGTCTGCGGCGTCAGCGCCGGCGGAGCCGGGCGACGCACAACAACAGGATTTTCAGGAGCGGACTGGCGGGCGGGCATGCAAAAGGTCTCAATCGTTGGCCGGCAGCGCACGGGCCTGCAATTTTGCTGGCTTTGAGTCGATTCTGGCCAAGGGAAAGTACCAATAGATGGAACAGAAAGGCATTAGACAATAATTTCCAATCTATTTTTCCGTTATATGGAACTCCGACGCGCTATTGCGTTCCTGAAGACACAACCATGATGCTTGCCCAAGATCATCCGATCACAGGAGTCTTCCCGGTCCTGCCGACACCTTTCGACGCCAGTGGTGCGCCCGACACGAAGGGGCTGATGACCTTGGTGCGTTACCTGGTGCGCAGTGGTGTCGACGGCGTCACCTTTCCCGGTGTTGCGAGCGAGGTTGCCACGCTGAGCGAGGCCGAGCGCGCTGACCTGACGCGCTGCGTGATCGCCGAAGTTGCCGGACGCATTCCGGTGGTGGCGGGGGTCAGCAGCAGCGACGCCGCAGTGACGCTGCGGCTGGCACGACTGGCCGCGGAACAGGGGGCGGCAGCGCTCATGATCGCGGCACCAGCGCATATCCATACCACCGCGGAGCAGATTCGCCATTTCGCAGCCATTGCGCACGCCGTACCTGACACGCCGCTGATGCTGCAAAACGTGCCGCCACCTGCCGGCGCAGGACTGGAGCCGGCGGTGCTGCTG
>JANNDB010000625.1:0-2119 GCA_031387285.1 Betaproteobacteria bacterium
CTGGTCGCCATCAAGGCCGTTTGCGACCGCGTGGAGGACCTTGAGGCGGTCGGCGAGTTGCTGGGCAATTGACCAGCGCATCGTACCGGCTGGTTCGGCGCACGGCTCAGGAGGGTTGCGTCGCGGCGGCTGGCAGGTCCAGGCCACGGTCGGGTGACTCGAAGCTCTGCGGTCTGCCATCGCGTGTGTCCACCAGTTCTTCCACGATGAAAGTGCCGTAGCGCTGCGCTGCGACCGCGTGCATGCTGTGCACGACGTGGTCGACCAGGGCCGCCGTCCTGTCGTCCGGTGCGTGCACGACGAGGAAGCTGCAGCCATTTTCAGCCAGTGCCCGGTGCGCCTTGATCAGGTTGAGCTCCTGGCCAACTGACGCCAGTGGACTGGCGCTTTGCAGTTGCGCATCGACCTGGGCGATCATCTGGGCGGGTGCATAACGCGCCAGGTCGGCTGCGGTGAACCCCTGGGTCAGCAGAGCCGCTTCGGCGTCCTGCAGCAGCGCAGCCGACTCAAATGCGATGACGGTGTGGCCGACGGGCTTGAAAACCCCAAACGATGTGTGCAATGTGTCTTTTTCCATGGTGCTTCCTGAGCTTTGTGATGCCATCGTGGAGCGCGCACGCCCGCATGGCTGTGCGACAGCGCACCAAGTGGCCGTGCGCCGTCAGTTGTGCTGGCGCGTCCAGCCCGACAGCGCCTCGTCGAAAAATGCGTAACCGGACTGGTGCCGTTTGGCGTTGTACATGGCGGTGTCGGCATTGCGCAGCAAGTCCGCAGCGTCGTGTCCATCTTCCGGGAACAGCGCAATGCCAACACTTGGTCGCACGCGCAACTGGAGCGCGCCGATCTTGCAGGGGGCAGAGATGGCGTCGATCACCTTGCATGCCATGTGGCTCAACTGGGCCCGGTCGGTCAGGCCTTCGAGCAGGCAGGCGAACTCGTCACCACCCAGGCGGCTCACCATGTCACCGTTGCGCATGATCCGGCCGAGGCGGCTGGCGATGATCCGCAGCATCTCGTCACCGGTGGCATGGCCATGGGTATCGTTGACCGGTTTGAAGTCGTCCAGGTCCAGGTACAACACGGCCAGTGGCTGGCGCCGTGGCGCGGCATCCCCCAGCGCCTGCTCCAGCCGCTGCACGAAGTGGCGCCGATTGGGCAAGTCTGTCAGGCTGTCATGCAAGGCCATGTGCCGTGCATCCCGCTCTTCGACGCGCGTGCCGGCCAGTTCCTCCCGGGCCTGGCCCAGTTCGCCCTGCATGCGGCTGATCTGCGATTCGAGCCGCTGGCGCTGCGCGCCCGCATCAATCAGCACCCGTTCAATCCTCTCCATTGCATCGGCACAAGCCAGCAACTCGGCGCACAGCGCAGCGCCTGCCCGGTATTCCGGCAGGTCGCCATCCGCCTGCGGCACGGCGCCGGCCGTCTGCCGCAGCAGCGTGCACATGGCTTGCAGCACGTCGACGGGTGCGGCCGCTGCCCCGTCATCGGCGCGCAAGCCCGGGGCCACGCGCGGGACGAGGCTCAGGGCGGCGCGTTCCTGCTTGCGTATGGAGATGGGTTGAATCATGAACAGTTCCTCGCTGTTTCGGTGCCAGTCGTTCAGGCGGCGCGCTCTGTACTGCCTGTCCATCGCGCGCCATAGCCCGTTTATCGGGCCTGGCCTTGAATGCGTCTGTACGTTGACGTACAGATCAGGACGCGCCGGGCAGCTACAAACCAGCATCCGGGCGTCGTTGTGCGACATGCCTGCGCCATGCCCCACATTCCGCTCCAAGTTCTGCAAAGGCGATATTCCATGCATCTGAACCCCCGCGTACCCGTGACCGCGTGAAAAAAATGGCAAGGCTGCGGCATGCCGAGCGCCACCGGACAGACCGGATCGGCTGGCTGCGCGCGGCCGTGCTGGGAGCCAACGACGGAATAGTGTCCACCGCCAGCCTGGTGATCGGCGTGGCGGCCGCAGGCGCCACCCACACCAATTTGATGGTGACCGGCATCGCCGGTCTGGCGGCCGGCGCGATGTCCATGGCGGCAGGGGAATATGTGTCGGTGCACTCGCAGGCCGACACCGAAGCCGCCGATCTGCGCCGCGAGCGTGCCGAACTGCAGGCCGAGCCGG
>JANNDB010000640.1:0-5436 GCA_031387285.1 Betaproteobacteria bacterium
TGCCGGGTTTCATCGCCGACCTGGAAATCGGCTTCGCGGGCAGCGGTGCGCTGGCGCGGGCGCAGCGCGCCGCCGAAACGCTGCGGCTGCGCCTGTCGGACTGGGATGATGCGGACATCGCCATCGATCTGGTGGGCGTCAACTCGGTGCTGCGCGCAGGGTCGGCGCCAACACGCGCCGATCCGGCCGAACTGCGGGTGCATGTGTCCGCGCGTTGCGCCGACTTGGACAGCGCGTTGGTCATCGAGGACGAGATCTACGCGCTGACCCTGTCCGGCCCGGCCGGCGGCTGCAGCGTGCGCAGCGAGCGGCGGCCGCGCATCGAGGTGCTCGACGGGTATATCGCGCCGGGCCTGGTGCAAACCGGGATCGAATGGAGCCAGTCATGAGAGTCGGAGACATCGCGACCGGGCGCGCCGGCGACAAAGGCAATGTGCTGGACCTGACGCTGGTGGCGCGTGATGAAGCAGCGTATGCGCTTTTGTCCCGCGTGCTGGATGTGGACGCGGTGCGCTCTGCGTTGAACCGTGTGGTCCCCGGCCCGGTGCAGCGCTACGAGATACCTGGCCTGCGGGCGCTCAAATTCGTGGCGCCCGAAGCGCTTGCCGGTGGCGTCTATGCGTCGCTGCGCCCTGGCCTGCACTGGCAGAAGGCCGCCATCTGGCTCTTGCTGGATCTCGAAATCGACCCGGCCACCGCGCAATTGCATTTCGCCGACCGTTCGGCAAACCCTTGAGGCCGTCCGCCATGGAAACGCACGACTACAGCACCATCACCTGGGCACTCGCAGACGATGGCATTCTGACCCTCACGCTGAACCGCGCCGACAGGCTCAACGCCTTCACGGTGCGCATGGCGGAGGAGCTCATCGACGCCTTCACCCGCGCCAGCGACGACGACGCGGTGCGCGCCATCGTCGTGACAGGGGCCGGGCGGGCCTTCTGCGCAGGCATGGACCTGGCGGACCCGACACACGCCAACGTCTTCGGGCTGAACGAGTCACTGCGCCCGACCATGCGTGACCTGGACGAACGTCTGGACGATCCGGAGATAGTGCAGGGCGTGCGCGATACCGGCGGGCGGGTGACGCTGGCCATCTTCGCCTGCAAGAAGCCGGTGATCGCCGCTGTCAATGGTGTGGCGGTCGGCATAGGCGCGACCATGACGCTGGCGATGGACATCCGCATTGCCTCGGAGCAGGCGCGCTTCGGCTTCGTGTTCGGCAAGATCGGCATCGTGCCCGAGGCCTGCTCGAGCTGGTTCCTGCCGCGCGTGGTGGGCCTGCCCAGGGCGCTGGAGCGGACCTACAGCGCCGAGCTGCTCAATGCACAGGTGGCATTGGACGGCGGGCTGGTGAGCAAGCTGGTGGCACCCGACGCGCTGCTGGAGGAGGCGCGCCGGATGGCACGCCGGATCACCAGCGCGCGCTCGCCGGTTTCCGTGGCTTATCCGCCAGATGATGTACCACAACTCGGCGGCCGACCATCCGCTGCAGGCGCACAAGGTGGAGTCCTTGGCCGTGTTTTACGCCAGCCAGAGTGACGGCAAGGAAGGCGTGGCCGCGTTCCTGGAAAAGCGCAGTCCGCGGTTCAAGGACCAGGCCTCCCGCATGCCCGACTTCTATCCCTGGTGGAAATGACGGACGCACGATGCGCAAGCTAGCCGTCATTGGCGCGGGAGCGGCCGGCCTGTGCGCAGCCAAACATCTGCTGGGCAAAGGCATGCAGGTCGTCGTGTACGAAATGGGTACACGCATCGGCGGGCTCTGGGTCTACGAAAACGACAACGGACGCAGTCCCGCGTACCAGTCGCTGCACGTCAATTCGGAGAACAGGGTCACGGCTTACAAGGACTTTCCGTTTCCCGATACGGCGCCCCTGTACCCCGAACATGCGCAGATGGCGCAGTACCTGGAGGCCTATGCGGAGCGCTTCGCGTTGCGGCAGCACATCCGCTTCCGGAGCAAGGTGGTCGCGATGCAGGCAGCGGCGGATGGCGGGTGGACTGTCCGTCTCGAAGATGGCACGGACCCGCATTTCGATGCGGTGGTGGTGGCCTCGGGGCACCAGGGCGTACCGCGCCATCCGCCGTTCGCGCGTGACTTCAAGGGCCACTACCTCCATTCCCACCAGTACCGCGTACCGGACGCCTTCAAGGGCCTGCATGTGCTGGTGGTGGGGGTGGGCAACAGCGCCTGCGACATTGCCTCGGACATCTGCAGCACGACCGCCTCGACCACCATGGCCGCGCGTTCGCCGGTGCTGCTGATGCCGCGCATGTTTCTGGGTGTACCCACGGCGCGTGTGCTGGGCCGGATCGAAAAGCCCTGGATGCCGTGGCCGCTGCGGCGCAGGTTGCGGGAACTGGTGGCGCGCGCAAGCCATGGCCGCATGGAACAGTGGGGTTTCGTCACGCCCAAGACGCGCACCCACCCGGCCGGGCACCATCTGCTGATCGGCCACTTCATCTGGAACCGCATCAAGGCGAAACCGGGAGTCGCATCGGTGCGGGGGCGGCAGGTCACCTTCACCGACGGCACGACACAGGAATTCGACGCCATGATCGCCGCGACGGGCTACGAAGTCGATCTGCCCTTCCTCGACAGCGACGCGTCACCGGTACAGGGTGCCTGGCTGGACCTCTACCGCCATGTGGTCCGGCCCGGATGCAAGGGGCTGTATTTTCTGGGGTTCTTCAATGTCAGCGGTGGCGGCAACATCCGCATGATGGATGACCAGGCGCAGTGGGTGGCGGCGCTCGAGGCGGGTGCCGTGCTATTGCCTGCGCCACAGGAGATGGCGCGCGTCATCCGCAAGGACCGCGAGCTGACGATGCGGCTGTATCCGGACAGTCCGCGGTACGCACTGGAACTCGATCCACGCAGCTACCGCGCGGCACTGGCCGCCGACATGCGGCGCACGGCGGGCAGGTGACGGGCATGTGGCAGCGACTGTCCCGGGAAGAACGCCATGTACTTTGACCCAGGCAGCCTCGAATCCTTCCTGAATGGCGCCGTGGCGGGGCTCGAGGGAAGGATGCGCCTGGAGCAGATTGGCGGCGGCCAGTCCAACCCGACGTATTTCGTGAGCTTCGACAACCGCGCCATGGTGCTGCGCAAGCAGCCGTCCTCCAGCATCCTGCCGTCAGCCCATGCGGTGGACCGCGAATACCGCGTCATGTGCGCGCTGGCGGCGACCGACGTGCCGGTGCCGAAGATCGTGCTGTTCCACGCCGGGCGTGAGGTGGTTGGCACGCCCGTCTACATGATGGAGCGACTGCCGGGCCGGGTCTTCCCGAGTTATGCGCTGCCGGGCATGGAGCGGGCCGAGCGGCGCGCGATCTACCTCGCCATGGCCGAGACCATGGCGCGCCTGCACAGGGTCGATTGGGCCGCCATCGGCCTTACCGACTACGGCCGTGCCGGCAGCTATTTCTCGCGCCAGCTCGCGCGTTGGGGCAAGCAATGGCAGATGTCGCGCACACGCGATAACGCCGACATCGACCGGTTGCTGGCCTGGCTGCCGGCCCACATGCCGGATGAGCGCGAAACCACCATCAGCCACGGGGACTTCCGTCTGGGCAACCTGATGTTTCACCCGACCGAGCCACGCGTGGTGGGTGTGCTGGACTGGGAATTGTCCACGCTGGGGCATCCGCTGGCTGACGTGGCATTCAACTGCATCGCGCACCACACGTTTCCAGCCGAGTACGGCGGGATCCGCGGCGAGAACCTGGAGGCGCTCGGAATTCCTGGCGAAGACGAGTACCTGCAGCACTACTACCGGCATAGCGGTCGCTCCGACGGCGTGACCGTCTTTCACTTTGCATTTGCGCTGTTTCGGCTGGCCGTGATATTCGAGGGCATTGCTGCGCGTGCCCTGGGCGGCAACGCGACCGCGGCAAACGCCGCCGAAGTCGGCGAACTGGGGCCGGTCTTTGCGCGGCGCGCGGTCGAGTTGATCGACAGGGCGGCATGAGCCGCCGGGCCGCTCCCAAGGCTCATAGCCCCGCAGCGCGTAGCGCGGAGGGTACTCCAGTGAGCCGCGCCTAACCTGAAAGGACGTATGGAAATGAAACGATGGGACGACACCTGGCCCGCCATGCGACTCGAAGCACACTACGGCGACCGCGTGGTGCGCTGCTTTGCCCAGCGCCCTGCCAGCCTGCATGCCTTGCTGGTCAACGCCGCTGCACAGAACCCTTCCGGCACCGCATTGGTTTGCGACGACGAACGCATCAGCTGGCAGGGCCTGCTGGACCTGGCGACGCGCCTGGCGGGCGGTCTGGCGCAACGCGGCATTGTCGCCGGCGACCGGGTGGCGATGCTGATAGGCAATCGCACCGAGTTCGTGACCACGCTGTTCGCCGCTGCGCACCTGGGCGCGATCGCCGTGCCAATCAGCACGCGCGAGCGCACGCCGGGGCTGGTCTACATGCTCAACGATTGCGCCGCGGCGGCGCTGGTGCACGACGCGGACGTGCAGGACAGGCTGCCCGCCGCGAACGACGTGCCGGCGCTGCGCCTGCGTGTATCCGTCGGCGGCGCGAGTGCTGGCTCCGAAGCATTCGCTCTGGTGCTTGCGGGCGCTGCCGCCGCCGCGCCAGCGACCGTCCAGGAAGAGGATGTGGCCGCCATCATGTACACCTCTGGCACCACCGGCAATCCGAAAGGCGCGGCGTTGACGCACCTGAGCATCGTGCACTCGGTCATGCACTACCGCATCGCCATGGGGCTGGGCCCTGACGACGCGTCGATCGCCGCCGTGCCGCTGAGCCACGTGACCGGCCTGGTGGCGCTGGTTGCCACCATGGTGTTCAGCGCGGCCAAGCTGGTCATCATGCCGGCCTTCAAGGCAGCCGATTTCCTGCGCCTGGCCGTGCGGGAACGCATGACGCACACGCTCATGGTGCCGGCCATGTACAACCTGTGCCTGCTGCAGCATGACTTCGACCAGCATGACCTGTCGACCTGGCGTGTAGGCGCGTACGGCGGCGCGCCGATGCCGGTGGCATCGATCAGCCGACTGGCCGAGAAAGCACCCGGGCTGACCTTGATGAACTGTTACGGCTCGACCGAAACCACGTCGCCGTCGACGTTGATGCCGCAGGGCGAGACCAGCGCGCACATGGACACCGTGGGGCGCAGCCTGCCCTGCGCCGAAATGGCGGTGTTCGATGACGAGGGCCGTGAAGTGCCATACGGACAGCTTGGCGAAATCTGGATCAAGGGGCCGATGGTCGTCAAGAACTATTGGAACAACCCGGTGGCGACGGCGGCGAACATCACCGCGGGGTATTGGCATTCGGGCGATATCGGCTCGATCGATGCGCAAGGCTACGTGAAGGTGGTGGACCGCAAGAAGGACATGATCAACCGTGGCGGTTACAAGATCTACACCATAGAGGTCGAGAACGTGTTGTACGCGCACCCGGCCG
>JANNDB010000647.1:0-7539 GCA_031387285.1 Betaproteobacteria bacterium
CCTCCTTTGAGATGCGCTACTTGGAAGCCGACGGTACAACCCTGCAGCGCACCGAACGCCTCGACATTCCCGGCAGCAGCTTTCGCAAAGAGGGGCTGGGAAAGGATGTCACCGACAAGTTCCTGAGCGGTTTGCCCGGCATTCAGAAAGAAGGTTGTGACGGGCTGGTGACGAGTGCGCGCTGGGTCGTGCACCGCATGCCGGAGCACATGCGTACCGTGTGCCTGGAGTTTTTCGGCAATGCGCGGGATGCGGTGCCCGGCATCGTGGACATCATCGACTTCATGTTTGCCGAGCAAAAGCGCAGTGGCGTGTTGCTGGCCGGGCTGGAGCATCTGGACGACCGCTACCTGAAGGCCGTGGGTTATGCGACCAAGTCACGCCGTTTGGCGGGCAAGGGTTCGGGTTTGCCGAAAATGGTGTTGATCGGCGATATCGCCGGTGACGACGCCGACGCCGTGGCGCTGGCGAGCTCCGAAGTGGTGCGGCTGGCGAACCGCCGCGGCGGCGAAGGTTTTGTGGCCATCAGCCCCGAGGCGCGCAAGAAGTTCTGGCTCGACCGCAAACGCACGGCAGCCATTTCACGCCATACCAATGCCTTCAAGATCAATGAAGACGTGGTGATCCCGCTGCCGCGCATGGCCGAATACACGGACGGCATTGAACGCATCAACATTGAACTGAGCCTGCGCAACAAGCTGCAGCTGTGCGACGAACTCGAAGTGTTTTTTTTGCGCCCGGACTTGCCGGTGGGACGCCAGGACGACGCCATGGCCATTGGTCCGGCGGAAATGCTGGGCGATCGCGCGGAGCAGGCCCTGGATCTGGTGCGCGGCGTACGGACGCAGTGGCAGGATTGGCTGGACCGGGTCGCTTCGCTCTTTCCCGAGCTGCAGGATCACAGCTTGCGCGCGAGCTGGAAAGCGCAATTGCTGGAACCGCTGCGCGGAATTTTCTCCGGCGTCGCGTTCGACGCCATCCTGGCTGAATGCAACGCCATCCACCAGCGCGTACTCAAGGGGAGGGTCTGGGTCGCGCTGCACATGCACGCCGGTGACGGCAATGTGCACACCAATATTCCGGTCAATAGCGACGATTACGACATGTTGCAGGCCGCGCACGCGGCAGTCAAGCGCATCATGGCCCTGGCGCGCGCCCTCGACGGCGTGATCTCCGGCGAGCACGGCATAGGCATCACCAAGCTGGAATTCCTGACCGACGCGGAATTGCAGCCATTTGCCGAATACAAGCAGCGGGTCGACCCCGAGGGGCGCTTCAACAAGGGCAAGCTGCTGCGCGACTCCAGCCTGCTGACGCAGGCCAATCGCGGCCTGGAACCCGACCTGATGTATGCCGATCTCACCAACGCCTATACGCCGAGTTTCGGGCTGATGGGGCATGAGTCGCTGATCATGCAGCAGTCGGATATCGGGCAGATTTCCGACTCGGTGAAGGACTGCCTGCGCTGCGGCAAATGCAAGCCGGTATGCGCCACTCATGTGCCGCGCGCCAACCTGTTGTACAGCCCGCGCAACAAGATCCTGGCGACGTCGCTGCTGGTCGAAGCCTTCCTGTACGAAGAGCAGACACGCCGTGGCATCAGCATTCGCCACTGGGAGGAGTTCGAGGACGTGGCCGACCATTGCACGGTGTGCCACAAGTGCCTGTCACCCTGTCCGGTGAACATCGACTTTGGCGATGTCTCGATGAACATGCGCAATCTGCTGCGCAAGATGGGCAAGAAATCGTTCCGGCCGGGCAACGCGATTGCCATGCTGTTCCTGAACGCAACCAACCCGCAAAGCATCAAGCTGATGCGTTCGGCCATGGTCGGTTTCGGCTTCCGTCTCCAGCGCGTCGCCGTGCGATTGCTCAGCGGCCTCGGCCGCAAGCAGACAGAGCGCCCGCCAGCGACGGTGGGACGTGCGCCCTTGAAAGAGGAAATCATCCACTTTGTGAACAAGAAGATGCCGGGTGGATTGCCCAAGAAAACCGCGCGCGCCCTGTTGGACATCGAGGATGCGGCCTATGTGCCCATTATCCGCAACCCCCGGACCACTACCGCAGAGACGGAGGCGGTGTTCTACTTTCCGGGTTGCGGTTCCGAGCGCCTGTTCAGCCAGGTCGGGCTGGCCACGCAGGCCATGTTGTGGCACGCCGGTGTACAGACCGTGCTGCCCCCCGGCTACCTGTGCTGCGGCTATCCGCAGCGCGGCTCCGGACAGTTCGACCGCGCCGACAAGATCATCACGGATAACCGGGTCTTGTTCCATCGCGTTGCCAACACCCTGAACTACCTGGACATTCGTACCGTTGTGGTGAGTTGTGGCACCTGTTACGACCAGTTGCAGGGCTACAAGTTCGACGAAATATTTCCGGGCTGTCGCATCATTGACATCCACGAGTTTCTGCTGGAAAAAGGTGTGCGCCTGGACGAGTCGCGCGATGCCGCCTACCTCTACCACGACCCTTGCCACAGTCCGATGAAATTGCAGGATCCGATGAGTACCGTGCGCGCACTGGTCGGTGGCGGGCGGGCCGACACCGTGCTGGAGAGCAAGCGCTGTTGCGGGGAGAGCGGAACATTGGGGGTGACACGCCCGGACATTTCGACCCAGGTGCGCTTTCGCAAGCAGGAGGAACTGCTGGCCGACGAGCAGGCATTGCGGGCGACAGGCCACCTGGCGCCGCAAGCGAACATCAAGATTCTCACCTCATGCCCGAGTTGCCTGCAGGGCTTGAGCCGCTATGAAGACGACCTGCGCAGCGGCCTGCTGGAAGCTGACTACATCGTGGTCGAAATGGCCCGGCGCATTCTGGGGCCTCAGTGGCTGCCAACGTATGTGGCGACGGCGAACGCGGGTGGGATTGAGCGGGTCCTCGTGTAGCGTGGGGCGCCGGAGCACATGGACACGATTCGAGGGGATTTGAAATGGCTGGTCTGAAACCGGGTGCGCCTTCGCCGCAGTCCATCACCGTGCACGGTCGCTCCAGAGTGCTCGAGGTAACTTTTTCCGATGGCAAGCTCTTTCGTATTCCGTTTGAGCTGATGCGCATCTACTCGCCTTCGGCCGAGGTCCAGGGGCATGGCCCGGGTCAGGAGGTATTGCAGACCGGCAAGCGGCTGGTGGGCCTGGATGCGCTCGATCCGGTGGGCAATTACGCCGTCCAGCCGCGCTTTTCCGATGGGCACGACACCGGAATTTTCTCCTGGGATTACCTGTACTTTCTGGGGTCGCAGCAGGATCAGTTGTGGCAGCAATATGCGCAGCGCCTGCAGGCGGCCGGGGTTGATCGGGATGCCGAAATGCTGGCAGCGCCGGGCCATGGCTGTGCCACCTAGCTGGCAATTCGGCAAATTCGCGACAGATTGGCGGTACGGTTACAGCTTTTTGCCGGCCTGACGGGCTTTCGGGCTAGCATCAAAGGCAGTGGCAAATACCCATTTCGGATTCGAGTCGGTTGACGAGGTGCACAAGGCGCGCCGGGTGCGGGGCGTGTTCGATTCGGTGGCGCCCCGGTACGACCTGATGAACGACCTGATGTCGATGGGGCTGCACCGCGCGTGGAAAGCCTACACGGTGATGGTCGCCAATGTGCAGGAGGGCGACCGGGTACTGGACATCGCCGGCGGCACCGGGGACCTGTCCAAGGCTTTTTCCAGACAGGCCGGCAAGTCCGGCCTCGTGGTGCTGAGTGATATCAACGAATCGATGTTGCGCAATGGGCGCGACCGTCTGCTGGACACTGGAAGCATGGTGCCGGCGCTGGTATGCGATGCGCAGGCCCTGCCGTTTGCGGATGGCCAGTTCGATCTCGTCAGTGTCGCATTTGGTCTGCGCAACATGACACACAAGGATGTGGCGTTGCGCGAGATGTGCCGTGTGCTGCGGCCCGGAGGCAAGCTGCTGGTGCTGGAGTTTTCGCATGTTGCGAAACCGCTGGAAAAGCTGTACGACTGGTATTCCTTCAAAGTCCTGCCGCGGTTGGGCCAAATGGTCGCCAACGATCAGGCCAGCTACCGCTACCTCGCCGAGTCGATACGGGTGCACCCTGGTCAGGAGGAACTTAAAGGCCTCATGAAGAATACTGGCTTTGGACATGTGGACTATCACAACATGACCGGCGGCATGGTGGCGTTGCATGTTGGAATCCGGTGCTGAAGCGGGGCAATCGGCGAAATATATGTTTGGCATTCAATCTGGTTGAGGAGACATCATGAAAATCTGGACTTTGGTGGCGGCATTGGCGCTTGGCCTTACGGGGTTGACGGCGGATGCCGCGCGTCTGGGTGGCGGAAAATCGGTCGGTAAACAATCCGGCAACGTAACGCAGCGCGAGGCAGCGAGTCCAGCGCCTGCGCAGCAGGGTGTCACAAACTCGGCTGCGAAGCCGGCAACGCCAGCGGCCCCGGCCGCTGCCGCGCCCAAGCGGCCGTGGGGTGCCATGCTGGGCGGGCTGGCCGCAGGCCTCGGACTCGCCTGGCTGGCCAACTCCCTGGGCATGGGAGAGGCATTCGGGCAAATTCTGATGTTCGGCCTCTTGGCCCTGCTGGTCATGATGGCCGTCGGGTGGTTCATGCGCAGCAGGCGGTCGGCTTCGTCGCCAGCCCCGAGCAGCCCCTTTGCATTCCAGGGGGCGGGAGCTGGTGATCCATCCGTTGCTGAGCCCAAACCGTATCGGCCGGAGAACGTGGGCAACGATGCTTCGGCCCGTCCGTGGGAGCGCAGCAGCACGATGGCCCTGGAAACTGCTGGCAGTTCCCAGGCTTCGCGGTCGATGATCGGCTCGGCACTTGGCGGCTCGCAGAGTTGGGGCGTTCCTGCAGGATTCGACTCGGAAGGGTTCCTGTCGGCTGCAAAGTCCAACTTCGTGACACTGCAAGCGGCGTGGGACAAGTCCGATGTCACAGCACTGCGGGCCATGATGACCGACGGCATGCTTGGCGAGATCAAGGCCCAGTTGTCCGAACGGGACGCGCATACCGGCGGGCCAGTCAACCACACCGACGTCGTGATGATCGATGCCAAACTGCTGGGAATCGAAGACCTGGGCGGTGATTACATGGCAAGCGTCGAGTTTTCCGGGATGATCAGGGAAGATGTATCGGCCGGCCCGAGCCCGTTCCGAGAAGTCTGGAACATGACAAAGCCCAAGTCCGGCAGCAGTGGGTGGCTGGTGGCGGGCGTGCAGGCCTTGCAGTAAGGCCGGGTGCCGCGCCGCGTTAGGCGGGGCGCGATTGCGGGAATAATCGGGGACTATGGCAACACAGTCCCCTTTTTCATTGCTGGACAGCCTTGCGCGCGATGTCGCGGCGCGTATGCCAATGCCACCCTGGCTGGTTGAAGAGGGCCAGCGCCGCCTCGTCCTGCTGTTAAACCATATCTTGCAGCAGGAGCCCAAGGCCCAGGAGCGACTGGTGCGGCAATCGGGCAGCCGCATGGTGGTGCAGTGGCAGGCTTTTTCGCTGGCATTGGTGGTGACGCCGGCGGGATTGCTCGACATTGCGGGCTCGGGCGCAGAGGCAGACCTGACCCTGACCGTGGCTGCCGGGTCACCCGCTGAAATTGCCCAGACGCTTTTCAGGGGCGACAAACCCGCCGTACGTATCGCGGGAGATGTCCAGTTGGCTGCCGAGGTCAACTGGTTGGTTGACCATGTGCGGTGGGATGTCGAGGAAGACCTGGCCCGCGTCGTGGGCGATGCTCCGGCGCACGTGGCGGGTACGGTTGCACGCCAGATCATCCAGGCGTTGCGCAGCTTTGTGGCGCCAGCAGTGCCAGTGGCGCCTGCTGCGCCGCCCGCGCCATGACACGCCTGTTCCGCGGGGTCTTCATTGTCTGGGTCGTGTTCCGGTACGGGCTCGATGAGCTCTTCCTTAACAGTTTCCACAAACGGTGGTTGCGCGTGCTGGCGCGCATACTGTCCGTCGGGCGCCATCTGGACGCGCCGCGCGGGCAGCGGCTACGCGAGGCGCTGGAACGGCTCGGGCCCATCTTCGTCAAATTCGGGCAGGTGTTATCGACGCGCCGCGATCTGCTTCCGCTGGACGTTGCAGATGAACTTGCCCGATTGCAGGACCGTGTGCCGCCGTTTTCGTCCGAAGTCGCCGTGGCCAGCATCGAGCGCGCCTTTCGCCGGCCGTTGGACGAAATATTTGCCTCTTTTGAACATGAGCCGGTAGCCAGCGCGTCGATCGCTCAGGTGCATTTTGCAGTGCTGCGTGGGCGCGATGGCAAGGAGCGCGATGTCGCCGTCAAGGTATTGCGTCCTGGCATGCTGCTGGCGATTGACAAGGATCTGGCGCTGATGCGCATGATGGCTGGCTGGGTCGAGGGCATTTTTGCCGACGGCCGCCGCCTCAAGCCGCGCGAAGTCGTGGCTGAGTTCGACAAGTACCTGCACGATGAACTGGACCTGGTGCGCGAAGCAGCATCTGCCGCCCAGCTACGGCGCAATATGGCTGGCCTGGATCTGGTGCTGATTCCGGAAATGGTCTGGGACTATTGCAGCCCGCAAGTGATCGTGATGGAGCGCATGCGCGGTATCCCGATCAGCCAGGTCGCGCGCTTGCGCGCGGCGGGCGTGGACATTCCCAAGCTTGCGCGCGACGGAGTCACCCTGTTTTTCACCCAGGTATTTCGGGACGGCTTCTTCCATGCCGACATGCATCCCGGCAACATCCAGGTCAGCGTCGAACCGGCGACGTTTGGGCGCTACATATCGCTCGATTTCGGCATCGTCGGGACCCTGACAGCCGTTGACAAGGAATATCTGGCGCAGAATTTCACAGCGTTTTTCCGGCGCGACTACAAGCGCGTGGCGGAGTTGCACATTGAATCTGGCTGGGTGCCCGCGGAAACCCGGGTCGATGAGCTCGAGAGCGCTGTGCGGGCGGTATGTGAACCGTACTTCGACCGGCCGCTCAAGGAGATTTCACTGGGCATGGTGCTGATGCGCCTGTTTCAGACGTCGCGCCGCTTCGACGTGGAAATCCAGCCCCAGTTGGTGCTGTTGCAAAAGACACTGCTCAACATTGAAGGCCTGGGACGCGACCTCGATCCGGATCTGGACTTGTGGAGCAGTGCCAAACCGTTCCTTGAGAAGTGGATGCTCGAAGAACTGGGGCCTCAGAAGTTGCTGGACCAGTTGAAGGCGGAAGCACCGCAGTACGCCAAGCTGATACCCAAGCTGCCGCGCTTGCTGCACGAGTACCTGCAGCAACGACCAGACATGTGGCGCCGCGAAATTGGTGAATTGGTGGCCGAGCAGCGCAAAACCAATCGACTGCTGCAGACCTTGTTGTATTGCGGACTCGGGTTCGCCGCCGGGCTGGTGGCCATGCTGGTGGTGGGCCGCTTGCGGTTACCCCTGTTTTAGCCACCGTGGCGTTGGGCGGGGCATCCCTGGATAGAGTGTGCACGGCTATAATTGAAGGTTTTGCGAGCCGCGCGAGCGCCCTACCATCACCATGCCCATCTACGCCTACAAATGTGAAGCCTGCGGGTTTGCCAAGGATGTGCTGCAGAAAATTTCCGA
>JANNDB010000644.1:0-4570 GCA_031387285.1 Betaproteobacteria bacterium
GCCGAGTTCGAGATCGAATACGCCGACAAGAAGTCCCAAACGCTGGATACGGGTTTTCTGTGCGACGAGCCGGACCGTCTGGCCGCGGCATTTGGCCTGTCCAAGCTGGAAAAACCCGCATTCGCGGTGATCTGGACGACCACGGCGTGGACCATCCCTGCGAACCAGGCGCTCAACCTCAACCCGGAATTGGAATACGCCCTCGTGGACACGCCGCGCGGGCTGCTCATCCTGGCAGCCAGCCTGGTCGCGGCCTGCCTGGAGCGCTACCAGTTGAGCGGCGCGGCGATTGCCACTGTTGCCGGCAAGGCGCTGGCGGGCATCCGGTTCCGCCATCCGCTCCATGACGTGGACCCAGGCTACCGGCGCCTGGCACCGGTGTATCTGGCCGACTACGCCACAGCCGACGACGGCACCGGCCTGGTGCATTCGTCGCCAGCGTATGGCGTGGAGGACTTCAACAGCTGCGTAAGCCACGGACTGGCACTGGCTGACATCCTCAATCCGGTGCAAGGCAATGGCCAATACGCGCCAGACCTGCCGCTGTTTGGAGGGATGAACATCTGGAAAGCCAGTCCACGGGTCATTGAGGTACTGCAGCAATCGGACCGCCTGTTCGCCACCAGCACCATCACACACAGCTATCCGCATTGCTGGCGCCACAAGTCGCCGGTGATCTACCGCGCCGCGGCGCAATGGTTCATCCGCATGGACGCCGGCGTCGGCGTCTTCACAAGTGACAAGGCCCCTGCCACCCTGCGTGAACTCGCCTTGCAGGCCATTGAACAGACTGCTTTTTATCCCCAAAACGGCAAGACGCGACTACACGACATGATTGCCGGACGGCCCGACTGGTGCATCAGCCGTCAACGCAGCTGGGGCGTGCCACTGCCGTTTTTCATCCACCGCGATTCTGGCGAACTGCACCCGCGCACCATGGAGATACTGGACATCGCGGCCGATATGGTGCAGCAAGGCGGCATCGAGGCCTGGAGCAAGGCCAGCGCGGAGTCCATCATCGGCGCCGCCGACGCGGCGGTGTATACCAAGAGCAACGACATCCTCGAGGTCTGGTTCGACAGCGGCACCACGCATACGACGGTACTCAAGGGCTCGCATCCTGGTGGCGCCCATGCCGAAGGCCCTGAAGCCGACCTGTACCTGGAGGGGCATGATCAGCACCGCGGCTGGTTCCATTCGTCGCTGCTTACCGCCTGCGCCATGAACGGGCGTGCACCCTACCGCGGTCTGCTCACGCACGGCTTCACGGTTGACAGCCAGGGCCGCAAGATGAGCAAGAGCCTGGGCAACGGCGTGGATCCGCAGGAAACCTGGCGCAAGCTCGGTGCGGAGATCATCCGCCTGTGGGTGGCAGCCAGCGACTACTCAGGCGACATCGCGGGCGACGAAAAAATCCTGGCGCGCGTGGTGGACACCTACCGGCGCATCCGCAACACACTCAAGTTCCTGCTCGCCAACACCAGCGATTTCGACCATGCGAACGACACAGTCCCGGAGCAGGACATGCTGGAGATCGACCGCTACGCACTCGCGCGGGCGGCTCAACTGCAGGCCGACATCCTGGCGCACTACAAGGTGTATGAATTTCACCCGGTGGTGGCCAAGCTGCAAATCTACTGCAGCGAAGACCTCGGCGCTTTTTACCTCGACATCCTGAAGGACCGCCTCTACACCACGGCGGCCCATTCGCTGGCCCGTCGCAGCGCGCAGACCGCGTTGTGGCAGATCACCCAGGCCATGCTGCGCTGGATGGCGCCGTTCCTGAGCTTCACCGCTGAGGAGGCCTGGGCCCTGTGCGGCAAATCGGAGTCGATCTTCCTGGAAACGTTTGTGCGGATGCCGGCCGTGACGGTGGATCACACGCTGCGCCATAAATGGGACCGCATCCGCGCAATTCGCGAACTGGTCAACAAGGACATCGAAACCTTGCGCGCCGCAGGCAAGGTTGGCAGTTCGTTGCAGGTCAACCTGACCCTGGGCCTGCCCCCCGACGATATGGCTTTGCTGGCACCCTTGGGCGACGACCTCAAGTTCGCCTTCATTACGTCGCGTGCGCAGCTTGAAGCCGCGGCGCAATTGACGGTTCAGGTAGAGGCCGCGACGGCGCCCAAGTGCGAACGCTGCTGGCACTATCGTGACGATGTCGGTACCGATGCGGCACATCCGGGCCTGTGCATGCGCTGCACCACCAATCTCTTTGGCGCTGGCGAAAAGCGGGTGTTTGCCTGATGGCCAAATCCAGCACCGTACCCGGTCCAGGGCTGGTCTTCTGGCTGGCGCTGGCCCTGCTCATACTGATCGCTGACCAGTTCACCAAGGTGATGGTTATCGGCTATTTCCGCCTGGGCGACAGCCTGACGGTGACCAGTTTCTTCAACCTCGTGCGCGCCCACAACACGGGCGCCGCATTTTCCTTCCTTGCCGGTGCCTCGGGCTGGCAACGCTGGTTTTTCACGGCGCTGGGTTGTGCCGCCGCCGTCTTCATCATCTGGCTGCTGCGCTCACACGCAGGTCAGCGGCTGTTTGCATTTGCGTTGACCTGCATTCTGGGAGGCGCAGTCGGCAACGTGATCGACCGTGTGGCCTACGGCCATGTGGTGGACTTTGTGCAAGTGCACTATGCCGGCTGGTACTTCCCCGCTTTCAACGTGGCCGACAGTGCCATTACCATTGGGGCGGTGGCCCTGATTCTGGATGAGTTGCTCCGGGTTCGCCGCGGCCGCTGAGGAACACCTTGACCCACCTGCTCAATCTGCTTGCCGCCATCGCCCTGCTTGTCTGGGGCACGCACCTGGTGCGGACCGGAATCTTGCGGGTACTGGGTGCGAGCCTGCGCAACGTGCTGGCCAAGAGCACCAGCAACCGCTTCACCGCCGTGGTGTCCGGCCTCGGGGTAACAGCGCTGGTTCAGTCGAGCACCGCCACGGCGCTGATCGTCGCCTCGTTCGTGGGCCAGGGGCTGATGACCTTGTCTTCGGCACTGGCCGTCATGCTTGGTGCCGACATTGGCACCAGCCTGATGGCCGTGGTGTTCTCGCGTGACCTGTCCTGGCTATCGCCGCTGTTCATCTTTGTTGGCGTGGTGTTGTTCATAGCGCGCCAGTCGACGACCGTGGGCCGCGTCGGCCGTGTGCTGATCGGCCTGGGGTTGATGCTGCTCGCACTGAGTCTGGTCTCCGTGTCCGCCACGGTGCTGACCAAGGCGCCTGCTGTGAAGGCCCTGCTGGCATCGCTGAGCAGCGACTTCCTGCTGGAGATCACGGTCGGTGCGGTCCTCGCCGTGGTGTCGTACTCCAGTCTGGCCATCGTGCTGCTGACCGCCACACTGGTCAGCACCAATGTCATCCCGATCGATGTCGCGCTCGGTCTGGTGCTGGGCGCCAACCTGGGCAGTGGCCTGTTGGCCGTTCTCACCACGCTCAACGCCAATGTGCAGACGCGCCAGGTCCCATTGGGTAACCTGGTTTTCAAGATCATCGGTATCGCGGTCGCCGCTCCGTTTGTCAGCATCTGGCTGCAGAACCTGCGCGCCTGGATTCCCGATACCGCCACGCTGGTCGTGGTGTTTCACCTGAACTTCAACCTGATGGTCGGCGTGTTGTTTATCGGTTTCACGCAGGTCGTCGCGCGCTGGGTGGAGCGCATGTTGCCCAAGCCGGAACGCACCACCGTGGCCGGCCGCCAGCGCCATCTTGATGCGAGCGCCCTCGCCACGCCGTCGCTGGCGATCTCCTGCGCGGTGCGCGAGGCCATGCACCAGGGTGATGTCGTCGAGCAGATGCTCACCGGCATGGTGCGCGTGATCAAGTTCAACGACCGCAAGCTGTCGCAGGACCTGCGCAAGATGGATGACACCGTGGACGAGTTGTACTCCGACATCAAGTACTACCTGACCAAGATCTCACGCGAAGCCCTCAGCGAGAACGAAGGCCGGCGCTGGACCGACATCATCAGCTTCACCATCAACATGGAGCAGATCGGCGACATTGTTGAACGTGTGCTGATCGACATTGAAGACAAGAAAATCAATCCGGGGCGCGAGTTCTCCGAAGCCGGCATGGCAGAGATCAGCGACTTGCACGCGCGCCTTGTTGACAACCTGCGCCTGGGCATGAGTGTGTTCCTGCACGGTAACGTGCGCGACGCGCAAAAGCTGCTGGAAGAGAAGACCCGCTTTCGGGATCTGGAACGCGAATACGCCTCGACCCACCTGGGACGCCTCGCTGTCAATACCGTGCAGAGCATAGAAACGAGTTCGCTGCACCTCGACCTCATCAGCGATCTCAAACGCATCAACTCGCACATTTGCTCCATCGCCTATCCGATCCTCGATTCGGCTGGAGCACTGGCCCCCAGCCGGCTGCGCCAGTCGGTCCTGGAAGGGCACGACTAAAGGGCCCGCTGATGCCTTGGGCATTCGGGTGGAAGGACACTTGCAATCCATGGGTTTCCACATGCAACCATTTCGGCACCTTGTCGGCAGCCTGATGCTGGCTGTCGCCACATTCGGCGTTCCCCCCGCCGTGGCGCAGCAGGGCGACACGCTGAC
>JANNDB010000699.1:0-1659 GCA_031387285.1 Betaproteobacteria bacterium
CCTTGCGGCAGGTCTGGATGTCGAAATAGTCACGGCATTCAAACAGGATGCCGAAGTTCTCGCCCGCTGTGAAGGGGCGCTCGAACGGCATCAGCTTCACGCCACCGGTCGCGGCGTAAACGAAGTTGATGACGATGGGCAGAAAGGTGAACAGCCCGAACACCACCAGGTTCGGGGCAACAAACAGCCAGCCGATGCGCGATACACCGAGTACACGCTGTCCAAGCCGGAACAGCGGCTCGAACAGGTTGAAGAACAGACCAAGGAAGCGCGCGAGCCACTGCATGGAATGGTCGCAGGCCGCGCGCTGTTTCCGGGTCGGGCAGCAAGTCCTTGCGGGTTACTTCTGCGCCTGCTTGACCGCGTCAGCCATGTCGGCGGCGATCTTGGTCATGGCTTCGTCGGTGCTCATTTCACCCACGATAGCCTGGGTCACGCGCGTCACCGTGGGCAGCATCATGGCGCGGTTGAACTTGTAGCCCTGGAACTGGTAGGCTGCCGGCGAAAGGCTGGCCACGCCACTGCTGAAGGTGCCCAAGGCAGCGCGGGCGGCCGGTGTCGCGGTCGGGTACGCAACACCCTTCTTCGCCAGGCCGGCATGCGCAGGGATGTTCTCGGTCTTGCTGGTGAACTCGGCGTAGTTGGCCTCCTGGGCAAGGAAATCAAGGAACATGCCGACTTCCTTGGGCGACTTGCTGGTCTTCAAAGCCACCCAGGCCGCACCGCCCGGAATGCCGGTACACGCTGCAGGACCGCATGGGTTGGGCACGGCGACCCAGTCGAAGGCATTGCCGATATCCTTTTGCAGACGGTTGATCTGCCAGGAGCCGGACAACACCATCGCGACGCGGCCGTTCTTGAACTCGCCGATCGAGTCCGCATAACTGGAGCCGCCGGAGCCACCCCAGACCTCCTTGAGCATGGCGCCATCCTTGTGCCAGGCGACGAACTTGGAGACTGCCGTCTTGTAGCCGTCGTCGAGCACGAGCTCGCCCTTGGCATCAAAAATCTTCGCGCCATAACTGATTGCCGGACCGGCGAAGCGGTGGCCGGAGCGATCCCAGGCAAGCGCGGCCTGGGTTTGTGTGGCCTTGGATACCTTGCGCGTGGCTTCGACCCACTCGTCCCAGGTCGCTTTCGGGCCGGGCATGGCGACCTTGGCCTGGTCAAACAGTGTCTTGTTGACGTAGGGGCCGGTCATCGTCAACTGAGACATGAAACCGTAGATGCCCTTGTCGGTCGCGCTCGGACGTAGCCACGGCAGCGTGCCACCGAAGTTGGCCTCCCAGTAGGCCTTGTCCTTCACATGGGCGCTGATGTCCATGTAGTACTTCGACAGGCCACCCAGGTCGGTGACGCGCGCGATATCCGGCCCCTGTCCTGCAGCCAACTGCACAGGCAACTGCTCGACAATGGTCTTGTAAGGCACCACGTCGATCATCTCCTTGGTACCGGGATTGGCAGCCTCGAATTTCTTGGCGAGCTCCGCCGTGACGTTGCACTCGATGCCGTCCTGGTAGCACATGACGCGGATATCGGCCGCGCTGGACATCAAGGGAAGACCGAGTGCGGCAAGCGCGATAGCCGCGAGGCGGTGGTGGAAAACAGGGGTTACCATGGTGGAATCCTTATCAAAGGCAGGGGACGACAAATCGTGAT
>JANNDB010000708.1:0-1738 GCA_031387285.1 Betaproteobacteria bacterium
ATCACGATTGAAGCCACCACCGGTTATGTGCATGACTAGGAGGGTTGCGCCCACCAAAGCGCGCGGCTTCACGCTGATCGAACTGATCTTTTTCATCGTGGTGGTGTCGGTCGGCCTCGCCGGCGTGCTCAAGGTGATGAACGTGGGCGTCGCCGCCAGCGCTGACCCCCTGGTGCGCAAGCAGGCGGCGGCTCTGGCCGAGTCGATCCTGCAGGAGGTGCTGCAAAAGGCCTACACCGACCCGGACCCGGCCGTGACCACTGGCGAGAGCACCCGGGCCACTTTTGACGATGTCGACGACTACAACGGCCGCAGCAATGCGACCTTTACCGATCTGCCCGCCAGCCTGTCGGGCTACACGATTGCCATCGCGGTGGCGCCGTCCACGCTGGGCGCGGTCGCCGCCAAGCGGGTGACAGTGACGGTGTCTCGCGGTGCCGAGTCGATTTCCCTGGTGGGCTACCGCACAGCGTACTGACCATGACAGTGCGCATCATTCCCCAGCGTGGATTCACCCTCATCGAACTGGTGATGGTGATCGTGGTCATGGGCGTGATCGGCGCCACGCTGGCGGTGTTCATGCGTGCGCCGGTGGATGCCTATGTGGACAGCGGGCGGCGCGCGGCACTGAGCGATTTGGCCGACACCACGGTGCGCCGCATGGCCCGGGACATCGGGCGCGCCCTGCCCAACAGCCTGCGCACCCCGAGTGCGCAGTGCGTGGAGTTCATTCCCACCCGCACTGGCGGGCGTTACCGCGCGGAGCCGGACGCTGGCGTGGCGGGCAGCCAAGCAGCGGCGGTGCTGGACTTCAGCGGTGCCGACACCAGCTTCAACATGCTGGGCAACAATTCATCGCTGCCGGCCGAGCAACGCATCGTCGCCAATGATGTGGTGGTGGTCTATAACCTGGGTATCCCCGGTGCGGACGCCTATGCGGGTGACAACAGTGCGGTCGTCTCCGGGGTTGCGGCAGGCGCCGAGTCGACCATCACCATCGGCGCCAAGCAGTTCCCGCTGGCCTCCGCTTCTAGCCGCTTTCATGTGGTGCCAGGCAACGAGAAGATTGTTTCCTTCGCATGCTCCGGCGGGCAACTGCTGCGAAGCAGCGACCATGCCTACGCCAATTCCTGCCCGACCAGTGGTGCCACGGTGGCGGTGCTTGCCAATAATGTCAGCGCCTGCAATTTCGTCTACAACAGCTCCGACCTGCAACGCAACGCGCTGGTCCAGATGACGATCACGCTGACCGACAGCAGTGGTGACACGGTCAGCCTGTACCACGAAGTGCATGTGGGGAACACGCCATGACAAAGCTCTCGCCCGGCGTGCGCGCTCCTCGATCGGGTTTGCAACGTGGTTTCGCGGCAATCGCCGCCCTGTTCGTCCTGGTGGTGCTGGCGGCACTGGGCGCTTTCATGGTGTCCATTTCGTCCTCGCAGCAGATCACCGCCGCCCAGGACGTACAGGGATCGCGCGCCTACTGGGCTGCGCGGGCCGGGCTGGAATGGGCCTTGGGCAGCCTTGCCGCGTCGCCGGCAACCTGTCCGACCCCGCCAGGAGGGTTCAGCATAGAAGGGTTTTCCATTGTGGTGACGTGTACCCGCAGTAACTTTGACGAGAATGGTGCGACGCGCGTGATCTACGCGCTTGGCGCGCGCGCGTCGACGGGCGGTGCGGCGGGAAATGTTGGCTTTGTCGAGCGTAGTGTGTCTGCGTCGGTGGAGTTCTGATGAAC
>JANNDB010000709.1:0-5444 GCA_031387285.1 Betaproteobacteria bacterium
ACTCACTTCAACTTCTTTTTCTGTAGAGAAAAAATTTGCTTTGAATGGAACTTTTGCAGTAATAATTGTCTCCATATACAGCAAGTCCCCAACATTTTTCTTCACTGGTTCGTCTGCGGAAGCATACATGCCCAAAAGAAAAAATACAAAAAAAACAGATAGTCTGGTAAAGAATTGCATGCTGGTTCTCCGAGTTAGTGAATTGAGAAGGAATTTACATAGTGTACGCAGTATCTAGCGGCTGGTACAGAGCAACAGGTACATACTGATTGTCAATGGCATACGGCTCTCCATTTGTCTCGTTGCGTGACAACGCAGGTTGAAGCCTCGACAAAGGTATCGGACGGAGGTATGGCGATCACAAGACAATCTCTGAATACTCCAATCGATACTCATATGGCCTGTGGCGAGGAGCCCGGCAACTGCATCATCAAGCGATCAAGAAAGTCATCCCAGTCCACGTCATTGCTGGGCAGGTTGGGGAACGAAAGGATGACTACTTCCTTCATGTCGATGGCAGCGTTGATCGACAGGAATGGGGCTTTGGATGATGCCCCGGAAGCACCCTTGTCGGTTCCTGAACTCCTATTTTTTGACGGCTGGCGCAGTGAGTGCTGGAGCATCTTGATCACACTCTCTTGATTGATCTTCTTCGCCCAGTTTCTGAGGCGGTCAGCTGCATCGTCGCCGCGCAGGAGCATGCTCCCGCGCAAAGCCCCTCCGCGCGTTGCGTCCTTCTGAATCCAGGACCAAACTGCCTCCAACTGATGCAGGGTGATTCGACGCAGGCGGTGCTTTCGCAGGACGCACAAGGCGACAAACAGAACCTGCCACCAAATGGCGGTACGCCCCTTGCTTCGGGGCTGCAACAACTGATTGCCGACACGAAACTTCAGGGAGACCTTGCCGTCATGAATGGACAGGTGAACCAGAGGAGGCTTTGACTCAAATGCCTTCCCGTCTCCAATCACGTTGGACGCCAGGCGTTGCAGCGGCGACCCGACCCGATCCGGGCGCGACAGCACCCACTCCTTCAAGGCCGGATGCAGGAAGAAGAAATCGCGCTCCATGGATATTGAATCCGCACCTGCACCGACTTCGTCAAAGGCGAAGCGCTGGACGTAGTAGTGCCTATGGCGTCTGGGTTGCCGTTCTGCATAGCCAAGCATGCCATGCTTGATGAAGAACTTGACGACCTGCTGCCCTTCAACACCGAGCGCCGCCATGCGCTTCGCCAGGTCGTTGCCCTCCATGACCTCGCCAGGCAAGACCAAGGCGACACTGCGATGCAGGGCGTCGCTCCATCCAAGAAACGAGTGCTGGATCGCGTCCGCAATATTAGAACTGGCCTGTGCGTTCACCGACTCACGCACGGTGTCGATGGTCCGCGACTCGCCCAGCGCGTAGATGGCCGCGCCAATGGCAACCACCTCGCGGGGAATCATGCGAGTGTGCCGGAGGATTGAATCGAACACCCCTTCAACAATCGCGACGCCATCAGGTCCTCGCCGTTTGTCGTGACTGACATCGCTGAATCCACAAAGCGCATGAATGGGCTCCTGCCCGTTTGCAATCGCATCCTTCAACCACGGAATGTCCGCGGCCAGAATTTTTGCGCCGAGGATGGCCTTCAGGTCGTCCCGGGAATAGTGCAGGGGCATGGCCAAGCCCAGCGCAAGTGCGATGTCCGGATGGTCTTGGCCACTGCCGAATGCCTCGCTCCGCACCGACGCATAGATGTTGAGCGTGGAACTCCAGAACGTATTCTTCGAGAATTTCCAGATCGCCAGCAGCAAACCTTGCTGCACGCAAGTCCACAAATGCGGTCGATCAAGCGGAACCAGTTCGTCCGGCGCATCCAAATACATGGCAATCCGGCTCTTCTGAAGCCGCGAAAGACTTGCGCCGATCGCAATGCTCCAATCGCTGCCGGCGCGGTTCATGCCTCCCTTGAGCATGTCACATCCCAGAACGAAGTCATCTGCAGGTAGCCCCTCGATCACCCGTTCGACGAACCAGCTCAGTATCACGTTGAAAGTCGCCGCGTCGGCAGGATCGGTCTGGTTGTCGCGCTGGGTCTGCACCAGATCATCAAGGCTACCAAACCAGTCGTCGAAGCCCCGCAGTTTTTCTGTCCGCGCGCCCGTCTGCCAGACCAGCAAGCCGAGGATGGCGAGCTGCCAAACATCGCACCACGCCGCAGCAGCTTCGCGGCCCCGCAGCCAGCGCGGCACAACCGCGTTTAGCGCGCTGAGCGAATCGAACAGCATTCGACCCTGGCCGCTGCGGGGATGGAAAAAGGTCTTCGCAGATTGCGCGCTGGCACGATGCCGAAAGCTCCTGGCGCCAAGGATGTGGCTCTTGCCGAAGCCTCTGCGCGACTTGACAACACATGCTCCACGCACATCCCAATCGTGGTCCGCAGTCCCGATGCCGCAGAAGGAGCCGATGACAGCGCCGCCCTGCGGCGGCAACTTCGCAAAGTCTGCGTCTGTGTGCAGGGCAGCGTCCACATTGAACGGGCGTGAGGTACCCATGTTCGTCTCCAAGTAGCGCTTAACGGCGATACCAATATACAACGTCACCGGTAAGTCCGCTGCGTCGGTCAGGCACCTATTCGTTCCGCATGCGGCACCACGGGTGGCCCAAGTCCGCACTAACGCAGCACCAAGCACCCAATCACAAAGCACCACAACCCGCCTGATATGGGTGGTGCAACGTACCGTGATCGCGAGGCCCAATGGTCCCCATGGGGTGGGGAACGCCGCAGCCCGCTCCTGGTGCTTTTGCGGCTCGAAAGGGAGGTATGCCATGGCTCGCTGTTACCTGACCGGCGTCGAGTTCACACTTGAAGACGCCTATGTGCTGCACCGCCGTGAAGTCCACGACCACGTCGCCCGATTGAATGACCGCGTTGCCAGCCTGCAGCGACTGATTGCGCAACTCTCGCCACTGGATATCGAAGAGCCAGCGCCCTCTGGTTCTCCGTCGCAGCCGAACCGCCTGCCGCGCAGAAGGCACCGCCTGGTCTGCAAGGCCATCGCGGATGCGCTGCGCCCCGGCTATCCTGAAATCACGCTGTTCATCGCCTGGCCGGAGTATCTGGTAAGGGTTCGCGAGCTCAATGCGAAGCGCAGCTTGGCACGTCGGCCCGATGTCGAGGAAGACCAAGCATGAAGCCGCTGGCCGGGCAACTCGCTCGCACCCTGGCCGCCTTCGGCATCGTGGTCACGATCAGCCCGCCTGCATTTGCCAACTGCTGGTCCGATGGACAGGTCGAGCACATGGCCCGGCAAGTGGCCGCGCGTGGCTTTCCCAATGCCGCACGCAGTCTGCCGGAACTCTTGGTGTGCGAAGGCCGGGACTTTGCACCCGGCATCGGAGGCGACTACACGACCGGGATCCACCGCATTCGCATTCCCGCGTGGCAGTTGCAGAGCGGCAACCTGGCCACGGTGCTCGCTCACGAACTGGCGCATGCGGAAGTGGCCTTGACCTACGGTGACGCAGGGCCCGGAGGTCATGGTCGACGATTTTTCGAAGCGCTCATCGCCGCCGGCTATACATACGAGGCGGAACGCGTGGCCGGATACGTTGATGGCGGACAACGCGAACTGATGGCGGCGCGGGCCAGGACCGGCCAGCCCACACCGCCGGGGCGGCAGGCGGAACCGCCAACGACGTGGGTCACCATCTGCGAAATGGTGCCCGCGCCCGTGCTCGTTGTGATGCCGGGTGGACAGGCATGGGTGCACTGGCAATGGCAGCGCCAATGCCGCCAGGTTCAGCAGTAGCGCATGGCGGCCACCCCAACACGTCCTCAACATCCCGGGAGACTCGCAATGGCACACGACAACGCACTGGCTCCACCACGCGCATTGATCATTGCTGGCCGGTTGCAGGAGGCATCCGAGCTTGCGCTGCGGCGAATACTGCACGCCAAGGAGCGGCGCCAAGCCTTGGTGGTCGCGGACTACCAGGGCAGTCTGGCATCGTCGATGTCGCGACGGCTGGCCGGCAACATTCACAAGGATCCCGTACTGTGGTGCGACATCGCGAACCGGCGCAAGCCGGTCAGACTATTTCAGTTCAAGCGCACACTCGCCATGCGAACCGCCTTGCACACGTTTCTTGCCAACTGTGTCGCGTTGCGCGGGGAAGAAGTTTCCGTACGCACGATTGGCATTGCCGTGGACATCGCCGAGCGACTCTGCGACCAGGGGAGCATCGGGCTCGCGGCCATTGCGCGGATGTTGCAGCGCCCGGAGTTGGCGCACGCGAGCAAGCGCGACCCGGCGACTGGAACTGAGCTCAATCGCCTGCACGACGTGATTGATTGGGCGCTGCGCTTTCCGACGGTGTGGTCGCTCTCGGAGGGCAACAATGTCGTGGACCTTTGTGATGCCGTCTGTCGAGGCGGCACGACGTGGATGGAAATTCAAGCCGCCCACCTTGAGCGACATGAGCATCGGATCGCGTGCTGGATGCTCGACGCCATGATCCTGGACGCGTTGACGGCCGCTACCCAAGCGGGGACAGCGACTTCCAAATCACGGGACAAACCGTATCCCATGGTCCTCTACGGATATCCAGCGGTTGCTCCAGCACCGATGCTCGTTGACAACGTGCCAGCGAAACAGATTGGCGTGTTCCTGTTGTCAGAGGAAAGGCCATTGCCCCCATCGGCAAAGCCTTGGATCGAGCGCCAGGCCGACTGCTGGGTCACGGGCAAGGTAGGTGATCTGACCAAGGCGGACAAGTGTGAATTGCTCGATGACAGCGAACGGCAACGGCTGCGAACACTTGAAGCCGGGCAGGTCTGGGTACGCGCGGGGAGCAATCGCAAGGCGGTCACCGCCCTGATTCGCGCCCCGGAAGCGAGGGACTCACTAAGTTCGAACATGCGGGCGCAAGCCATGAAGTCGCTTCGCCTCAGCCCGGTAAGACAATTTTCGACCGCACATGCACAGTTTGCCTCCCCAGGCGCCCTGCCCGGTTCTGACCTCTATGGCAAGCTGTGCCTTCAGGAAACGCTCTACGCGGGCTGGTTCCGCGTTCGCACGCACAACCGGCAGTCGCGCGGCGTTGATCGCGTGACGATCGAGCAGTTTGGATCGCGACTTGACCAGGAGCTTACGCAGCTATCTGATGAACTGGCCGGGCAACGCTATCGCTGCCGCCCCTTGCGAACAGCCTATATCCCGAAGGACGACGGGGATCGTCGCACCTTGCACATCGCAAGCGTCAGGGATCGCGTTGTCCAGGCCGCATGCCTGCAACTGTTGGAGCCGCTGTTCGAGCCCCGATTCAGCAAGGCGAGCTTTGCCTACCGGCCCGGACGAAGCGCGCACCACGCCGTGGCAATGGCCCGAGCGGGCATCCGCGCCGGCAGAAGCTGGGCGATTACAGCAGACGTCCGCAAGTGCTTCGACACGATCGACCAC
>JANNDB010000710.1:0-2086 GCA_031387285.1 Betaproteobacteria bacterium
GACGTGGCCAAGAGTTATGACCGCGCCAGCGCCCTGCGTGTCGGACGGGTGCTCGAGGAGCTTGGCTTTGCCTGGTTCGAAGAGCCCCTGCCCCAGTACGACATCGAAGGGTATGCCGAACTGCGCCGCAGACTCGACATCCCGCTGATCGGCGCCGAGACCGTCGCCGGCCACGTCTATTCGGCGGCCAATTACTTGCGCGCCGAAGCGCTCGACATGGTCTTGTGCGACGTGTACTGGAAAGCCGGGGTCAGCGGCATGCACAAGACGGCCGTGTTGTGTGAAGCACTCGGCATCAAGGTCGCGTCGCACCATGCGGCCAGCCCCCTGATGAACTGGGCCAACCTGCACGTGTTGTGCGGTGCCACGAATGCCGACTGGATGGAGGTGCTGGTGCCCGAGGCGGGATATGACTTCGGCCTGCAGCGTTACCTGGCGCCCGATGCCGACGGATACCTGACGGCCCCGCGCGAGAGCGGCATCGGCGTTGCGCTCGACTGGGACTACATCCGCGCGCATACCGTTGCGGGATCTGAACTGTCGGTCGAGGTGAAGGCATGAAGCACGCTGGTGCCCAGTAATGAGCCGGGATTCGGACTCGATTTGACGCTGGACGCCGTGCGCCCGATGGCGCTCTGGGTTCGGCCCGGTCTGTAGGGTCACGCGGGCAGCTGCCACTAACATCGGGGCTTCGCCCGACCTGTTTTTCCCTTTTCATCCCGGAGTTCCCCATGGCCCATGCCGCCTTCAACTGGCAAGACCCGTTCTTGCTCGACAACCAGCTCAGCGACGACGAGCGCATGGTGCGCGACGCCGCCGCCGCCTATAGCCAGGACAAACTGCTGCCGCGCGTGACGCTCGCGTTTCGCGAGGGCTCGACCGACCCGGCGATTTTTCGCGAGATGGGCGAACTCGGGCTGCTCGGCCCCACCATCCCCGACAGCTACGGCGGTCCGGGCCTGAACTACGTGGCCTACGGCCTGATCGCGCGTGAAGTGGAACGTGTCGATTCGGGTTACCGTTCCATGATGAGTGTGCAAAGCTCACTCGTGATGGTGCCCATATTCGACTTCGGCACCGAGGCGCAGAGGCAGAAATACCTGCCACGCCTGGCCACCGGTGAATGGATCGGCTGTTTCGGCCTGACCGAACCCGACCACGGCTCCGACCCCGGCTCCATGGCCACGCGGGCGCACAAGGTGGCGGGCGGCTACAAGCTCAGGGGCTCCAAGATGTGGATCTCCAACAGCCCGATCGCCGACGTGTTCGTGGTCTGGGCCAAGGAAGTTTCCGAGAGCGGTCAGGTCGGCCCGATCCGTGGCTTCGTGCTGGAAAAAGGCATGGCGGGCTTGAGCGCGCCGGCGATCCACAGCAAGGTCGGCCTGCGCGCAACCATCACTCGCGAAATCGTGATGGACGGCGTCTTCTGCCCGGAGGAGAACGCGTTTCCCGAAGTGCAGGGCTTGAAGGGCCCGTTCACCTGTCTGAACTCGGCACGTTACGGCATCGCCTGGGGCGCGCTGGGTGCCGCCGAAGACTGCTGGCTGCGCGCGCGCCAGTACACGCTGGACCGCAAGCAGTTTGGCCGGCCTCTGGCGGCGAACCAGCTGATCCAGAAAAAGCTGGCCGACATGCAGACCGAGATTGCGCTGGGCCTGCAGGGCTGCCTGCGCCTGGGCCGCATGAAGGACGAAGGCACGGCCTCGGTGGAGATCACCTCCATCCTGAAACGCAACTCCTGCGGCAAGGCGCTCGATATCGCGCGGCTGGCGCGCGACATGATGGGCGGCAACGGCATCAGCGACGAATTTGGCGTGGCGCGCCACCTGGTGAACCTGGAGGTGGTCAACACCTATGAGGGCACCCACGACATCCATGCGCTGATCCTGGGCCGCGCTCAGACCGGCATTGCGGCTTTCGCCAACTGATATGGCGGCGACGACCGACACCCCGGCAGCGGGCGCCCTGTCGCACCTGAAGGTGCTCGACCTCTCCCGCGTGCTCGCCGGCCCCTGGTGCGCCCAGATGCTGGCCGACCTCGGTGCGGATGTGATCAAGGTCGAGCGCCCGGGCGAAGGCGATGACA
>JANNDB010000716.1:0-4612 GCA_031387285.1 Betaproteobacteria bacterium
TACACCAAGGACAAGGTCACGGGCGAACTGGTGCCGTCCACCAAGATGTGGGAAACCACGGCCGGGCGCGCGCTGCTCTCCGAAATCCTGCCCAAGGGGTTGCCGTACGCGAACATCAACAAGGCCTTGAAGAAGAAGGAAATCTCCAAGCTCATCAACGTGTCGTTCCGCAAGTGTGGTTTGAAAGAGACCGTGATCTTCGCCGACAAGTTGCTGCAGTACGGGTTTCGTCTGGCTACCAAGGCCGGCATCTCGATCTGCATCGACGACATGCTGGTGCCCAAGGAGAAACACGGCATCATCGAACGCGCTGAAAAAGAGGTCAAGGAAATCGGCCAGCAGTACGCCTCCGGCCTGGTGACTTCCGGCGAACGCTACAACAAGGTGGTGGACATCTGGGGCAAGGCCGGTGACGAAGTCTCCAAGGTCATGATGGCCCAGCTCGCCAAGGAAAAGACGATCGACCGCCACGGGAAGGAAGTCGACCAGGAGTCCTTCAACTCCATCTACATGATGGCCGACTCGGGCGCGCGCGGTTCCGCTGCACAGATTCGCCAGTTGGCCGGCATGCGCGGCCTGATGGCCAAGCCCGACGGCTCCATCATCGAGACCCCCATCACGGCGAATTTCCGTGAAGGCCTCAACGTGCTGCAGTACTTCATCTCCACCCATGGCGCGCGCAAGGGCCTGGCCGACACGGCGCTCAAGACCGCCAACTCGGGTTACCTGACGCGCCGCTTGGTCGACGTGACCCAGGACCTGGTGGTGACCGAACAGGATTGCGGCACGCATGACGGTTCACTGATGCGCGCCATCGTCGAAGGCGGCGAGGTGATCGAGTCCCTGCGTGACCGCGTGCTGGGCCGTACTGCCGCTGAAGACGTGTTGCATCCGGAAAACCGCTCCGTGCTGGCGACCGCCGGCGCCATGCTCGACGAAGACGTGATCGAAGAGCTCGAAGCAGCCGGCGTGGACGAAGTCAAGGTGCGCACCGCGCTCACCTGCGAGACGCGTTTCGGCATCTGCGCCAAGTGTTATGGGCGCGACCTCGGCCGCGGTGGCCTGATCAACGGCGGCGAAGCCGTCGGTGTGATCGCCGCCCAGTCGATCGGTGAACCCGGCACCCAGCTCACCATGCGCACCTTCCACATTGGTGGTGCGGCATCGCGCGCGGCGATTTCGTCCAGCGTGGAGGCCAAGTCCAACGGCAGCATCGGCTTCAACGCCACCATGCGCTACGTGACCAACAGCAAGAAGGAGCTGGTGGTGATCGCGCGTTCCGGCGAGATCGTCATCCATGACGAACACGGACGTGAGCGCGAGCGCCACAAGGTGCCGTACGGCGCGGTGCTCACCGTCAAGGTGGACCAGACCGTCAAGGCCGGCGCCATCCTGGCCAATTGGGATCCGCTGACGCGTCCCATCATCACCGAGTTCGCAGGCAAGGCGCATTTCGAGAACGTCGAGGAAGGCCTCACGGTCGCCAAGCAGCTCGACGAAGTAACCGGTCTGTCCACGCTGGTGGTTATCGATCCGAAGCGCCGCGGTTCGGCCAAGATCGTGCGCCCGCAGGTCAAGCTGATCGATCCCGCAGGCCATGAGGTCAAGATCCCCGGTACCGACCACTCGGTGACCATCGGCTTCCCGATCGGCGCGCTGATCCAGGTGCGTGACGGTCAGGACGTGGGTCCCGGCGAAGTGTTGGCGCGTATACCGATCGAAGGCCAGAAGACGCGCGACATCACCGGCGGTCTGCCGCGGGTGGCCGAGTTGTTCGAAGCCCGTACGCCAAAGGACAAGGGTACGCTTGCCGAGATGACAGGAACGATCTCGTTCGGCAAGGAGACCAAGGGCAAGATTCGCCTGCAGATCACCGATCCGGAAGGCAAGGTCCACGAGGAACTCGTGCTCAAGGAAAAGAACATCCTGGTGCACGAAGGCCAGGTCGTCAACAAGGGCGAGTCGGTGGTCGACGGCCCGGCCGATCCGCAGGACATCCTGCGCCTGCTGGGTTCCGAGGAGCTGGCGCGTTACATCGTCGACGAAGTGCAGGACGTGTACCGCCTGCAGGGCGTGAAGATCAACGACAAGCACATCGAGGTGATCGTGCGCCAAATGCTGCGCCGTGTGGTGGTCGACAACGTCGGCGACTCGAACTACATCAGCGGTGAGCAGGTGGAACGCTCGGAGATGCTCAACACCAACGACAGGCTGCAGGGCGAGGGCAAGATTCCCGCCACCTTCACCAATCTGCTGCTCGGTATCACGAAAGCGTCGCTGTCCACCGACAGCTTCATCAGCGCGGCCTCCTTCCAGGAGACCACCCGCGTGTTGACCGAAGCCGCCATCATGGGCAAACGCGACGAGCTGCGCGGCCTGAAAGAGAACGTGATCGTCGGTCGCCTGATCCCTGCCGGGACCGGCCTGGCCTACCACGAAGCACGCAAGGTGCGCGAGAACATGGACGACGCCGAGCGCCGCGCCATTGCCGATGCCGAAGCAGCCGAGCTGGCGGGTGAGTCAGCCGACGCCGTCACAGCCGACGCTGACGCCCCAAGCGCGGCCGAGTAAGCGTGTAGAGCGGCGTGCCTGATCGCAACGCCCCTGGCCCTGCCCTGGCAGGACCAGGGGCGTTGTTGCTTGTGCCGGCTCCAGCGGCCCCGGAGAACGGGGGCCGGCCGTGATGGATGCGCTCTGGCTCTGGCTGGCGCTTGCGCTTTTGGTGTTCTGGATGGTGGGCGCCTACAACCGCCTTGTGCGCCTGCGTGCGCAGGTACGTATGGCCTTCCACGCGGTGGACCAGTGTTACGGCCAGTACCTGCGCCTGGTCGATACCCATATGCCGCCATCGGCGCACGAAGCCGTGAGCGCGGAGCAGGCGGGCATGCGCGGCGCGGTTGTGCAGTTTGACAACTCGTTGCGCGCGACCCGGCGCGAGGTGCTCGATGCGGCCGCGCTTGCGGCCCTGCACGCTGCGCACACGACGCTGCAGGTCTGGTGGGCCCGCCTGCTGGAGGCGGCAACTCCTGCGGCGGGCGATCTGAGCCAGGCCTGGAAAGACGGTTGGGCCGACACGGCGCGCCAGACCGCTGACACCGTGAGCCGCTTCAACCAGGCCGCCGAGCGCCATAACGCGGCGATCAGCCAGTTCCCGGCACTGCTGGTGGCCCGCCTTTTCAGCTTTGGTGCGGTAGGAACCCTGTGAACGAGAGCCTGCCGCTGTGGCGCCAGTTGCAGGCTGTCAGCGCATTGCTGCTGCAACTGCAGCGCGGAGTATCCGCAACCGCTGCCTTGCTCACCGTCGAGCCGGCGTTGCGGCCTGCCGCCCAGTCGCTCTTTTTCCAGGTGTTGCGATCGCTCGCACGCGCGCAGCACCTGCGCGGGCAACTCGCAGCGCGGCGTCCGCCGCCAGCCAGTGACGCGCTGCTGTGTGTGGCGCTGGCTTTGGCCTGGCGCGGCTCGGATACGCCGTACACGCCGTTCACCCTGGTGAACCAGACTGTTGAAGCGGCCAAGCGTGACCCCGCCGTGCGTGGCCAGGCGGGATTCATCAACGGCTGCCTGCGTCGGTTCCTGCGCGAACGCGAGCTGCTCGTGCAGCATTCCGAAACCGATGAGGTTGCGCGCTGGAACCATCCAGCCTGGTGGATCCGGCGCGTGCGGGCCGATCATCCGCAGCATTGGCAAGCCGTGCTGCGGGCCGATCTGCAGCAGGCGCCGATGACGCTGCGGGTGAACCGCCGCCTGCGCACCACCGCGGCCTACCTTGCAAGCTTGCAGGCCGCGGGTATTGCCGCCCAGGCCAATGGCCCCTATGGCGTACAGCTGCATCACGCAGCGCCGGTGCTGGATCTGCCCGGCTTTACGGCCGGGTTGGTCTCGGTGCAGGACGCCGCCGCCCAGCTGGCTGCACCCTTGCTGCTCGACGGCCTGGATACGGGCAGCACGCCGCGCATTCTGGACGCCTGCGCCGCGCCGGGGGGCAAGACTGCGCACCTGCTCGAACTGGTGGACGGCGCCGTGCTCGCCCTGGACGTGGACCCCGCTCGCTGCGAGCGCATCGGGGCGACGTTGGCGCGGCTCGGCCTGAGCGCCAGGATCGTTGCCGCCGACGCAGCGCAGCCCGACACCTGGTGGGATGGCGTCCCATTCGACCGCATTCTGCTGGACGCACCGTGTACCGCTTCGGGCATTGTGCGCCGCCATCCCGACGTGCCCTGGTTGCGCCGCGAGAGCGATATCGCGCAGCTTGCGGGCGTGCAGGCGCGCCTGTTACAGGTGTTGTGGCCATTGCTGCGGCCGGGCGGGCGCCTGCTGTATTGCACCTGCTCGGTTTTCCGCGCCGAGGGGGAGACCCGGATCGAAACGTTTCTTGCGCACAACACCGATGCCCGGTTGCTGCCGTCGCCCGGGCATTTGCTACCGCAATTAGGCCCAAATCAGGAGGCCGTCCCGGACAATCAGAAACGTGACCATGACGGTTTTTTTTACGCACTGCTGGAGAAGCGGGTGGCCTAGGCTGGCCGCCTGGATGGCGTGCGTGCTGCTGGCCCTGGGCGGGACTGGCCTGGCCCGATCCCAATCGGGTAGCGCGGATGTGGCGCAGATGCGG
>JANNDB010000772.1:0-6201 GCA_031387285.1 Betaproteobacteria bacterium
CAGTAGAAGGTGCCAACCGAGCCCGGAACCTGCGTGAGGCCGGTGGCCATGCGCACCGCGAATCCCAGGCCGAAACCTTCGCCCGGTTCGAGCAGCGTGTCGCGCCAGGGAATCGCGCCCAGGTGGTCCGAGGTCATGAACTCCACGGTGCGCGGCCCGAGCAGGCGCACGCCGTCGAGTTGTCCCTTGCCCAGCAGCATCTGCGCAAATCGCGCGTAGTCCATCGCGGTGCCGACCATGCCGCCGCCCCCGGACTCCATGACAGGCGGCTCGCGCACATTCGCCATGTCCATCAGGGGCGCACCTTCGGGATCGTTGGCAAAAGGCTCGGCGATGCGGCCGTGGCTGGCCGGCGGCACCCAGAACGCGGTGTCTGCCATGCCCAGCGGCGCCAGGATGTTCTGTTTCAGGTAACCACCCAGGCTCTGGCCACTGAGTACCTCGACCAGCGCGCCCAGCACGTCGGTGGCGCGGCTGTATTCGCCGATGCTTCCGGGCTGGTACATCAGCGGTATCTGCGCCAGCGCCTTGCAGGTGGCGCGGTTGTCGCGCCCGGCCACACGCACGTTGATCTGCCGCTCGCGGTACAGGCGCTGCACAGCCGACACACCTGCGAACTCATAGGTGAGGCCTGCCGTGTGGCGCAGCAGATCCTGAATGGTGGTCGGGCGGCGCACCGGCTCGAGCGTGACCAGGCCGTCGCGCTCCACAGCGACCTGTTGATTGGCAAACTCCGGCAGGTATTTGGAAACCGGATCGCCCAGCAGGAATTTGCCCTGCTCCATCAGCATCATCACCGCCACCGAGACGATGGGCTTGGTCATGGAATAGAGGCGGAAGATGGAGTCGACCGCCATGGGTGTGCCGGTGGCCGGGTCTTGTGCGCCCAGGGCCTGCAACAGCGCGACGCGGCCGTGTCGGGCGATGAGGACGACGGTCCCAGGGAGGCGCTGGCGGTCAATTTCGGACTGGAGGACGGAAATCAGGCGGGTGGCGCGCGCGGGGCACATGGCGACATCGCCGGGGTGGGTGAGTTCCAAGGTCATTGAGTGGGGTTGTTATACGTTCGGATGTACCCGGATTGCGCAGCAGCAGGCTCCACCATCAAGAAAGATCACGAGTCCATATGCAGTGCGCGATACCACCCAAGTATGCCCGCTTTGACGCCCGCTCCCTACCAAGAGAAGCCGGTGGTGGCTGGCCGCGAGTGGCTGGCTGCGAACCTCTCCGCGGCCGACGTAGCCATGGCCGACTTCCTGCCCCGAGCGCGCAGGCGAGCAACCCGGCGCCGCAGTTGCGCAATATTGTGCGGCTGCAAGCCGCCCTTCGCGCCGTACTACCGCGCCGGCGGGAACTGGTATGAAGCCATGGCGACCGCCATGACGTGGTCGACAAAGACCCGTTCCCCCGTGTCGTTCCCCGCGGCGCCTGAAACAACCATCAGCGGAAGCAGGTGGTCTTCCTGCGGGTGGGCAAGGCGTGCGGACGGCCCCGCTTCCCAGTCCGTCAGCAGCCTGTTGCGCACGGCCGCATCGTGCTGGCCGATCGCTTCATTCAGGTAGCGCTCGAATGCCTCCGCCACCGCGGTCGAGGTGGCACGGCCGAACCCGCGCATGTTGTGATACGTCAGTCCGCTGCCGACAATGAGAACACCCTCATCGCGCAAGGGGGCGATGGCCTTTCCCACACGGATATGTTCGGCGGGGTCGTAGTTGCTCTTGAGGGACAGCAGCACCACCGGAACGTCCGCTTCGGGATACATCAGGCTCAACGGCACGAAGGTGCCGTGGTCGAAGCCGCGTTGGGGATCGCCACGGCTTTCGATACCGGCCTGCTGGAGTAGATCACGTACGCGCTGTGCGACGGCCGGGGAGCCCGCCGCCGGATACTGGATATGGTACGTGTGTGCCGGAAACCCCGAGTAGTCATAGTCCATCGGTGGGCGCTCGGCCGTCGACACCGAGAACTGTGGCGCCTCCCAGTGGCCAGTGATCATCAGCACCGCCTTGGGTTTGCCTGGCAGGCGATTCGGCAAGCCGGCAAATTCGCGCGCCGTCCTGGCGAACATCTCCTTCATTCCGTCCACCCAGGGCCAGGGGCCGCCGCCGTGCGAGAGGAAGAAAACGGGAAAGCGGGTGGGATGCATGGTCATTTCTCCTGAACGGTGGAAGCGGCATCGGCAGGTACTACTGCGTTCCACAAGACGATGATCGCAAGATCCGGACGATCGGATTTGTAGCCCAGGATGCTGATCGAGGCAGTGCCAAGCGCAAAGTGCTGCGCCCGCGCCACAGGCAATCCGATCCATCTGGCGGCCAGCGCGGCGCCGAAGTGCCCGTGAGAAAAGAGTGCGACGTTGCCATCCAGCGACCGGAGAGACTCCACGGCGTTTCGCCGTTTCTGATCAAGTACAAACAAAGTGGCATGCGAGTTCCGGTTGGCGGGCCTTTACACGGGAAGCCCCGCATGCTTTGTATTCTGATCGGCCTCAGTTCGTCTGTCTGGTGACCCGCTTAGTCAAATGTTGACGTGCCCTGCGTTCGGCAGCGCACGGACGGGTCCGTGCCGGCTCGGCACGCTGCCCTGAAGGCGACCGCGCCTCCACGAGAAATGTGAAATGCACTTGAACCTTGATGGTACCGGCGCCCAGCCGGCGGACGCACTGGTCGTATTCGGCGCGACTGGCGATCTGGCGCACAAGAAGATCTTCCCCGCCCTCTACGCATTGTGTCGGCGCGGAGCCTTGCGCGCGCCGGTGATCGGCGTGGCCTCATCGCCGTGGAACACCGAGCAACTGCGCGCTAGGGCGCGCGAAAGCGTGGCGCAGGCAGGCAGCGCGATCGATCCGGGCGCACTGGATCAACTCTGTTCGTCGCTGCAGTACGTCAGCGGCGACTACAAGGACGCGGCCACGTTCGAGGCGCTGCGACGCGCGCTGTCGGGCGCGCAGCACCCGGCTTTTTACCTGGCCATTCCACCGGTCCTGTTCCCCACGGTCATCCGCGGCCTGGCCGCCGCTGGCCTGGCCCAAGGCGGGCGGGTCATTGTGGAAAAGCCGTTCGGCCGCGACCTGGCCTCGGCGCGCGAATTGAACCGGGTCGCGCTCGAGGTTTTTGCCGAAGACGCGATCTTTCGCATCGACCACTTCCTGGGCAAAGAAGCGATCATGAACATCCTGTATTTCCGCTTCGCCAATTCCTTTCTCGAGCCGATCTGGAATCGCCATCACATCGCGAGCGTCCAGATCACACTGGCCGAGCAGTTCGGCGTCGAGGGCCGTGGCGCGTTCTACGAAAGCGCGGGTTGCGTGCGCGACGTGATGCAGAACCACCTGTTCCAGATCGTCGCGCTGCTGGCGATGGAGCCGCCGGCGAGCCGCCACGTCGAGGCCGTGCACCGCCACAAGTCCGACGTCTTCGCGGCAATGCGGCCGCTGGGCGCCGACGACATCTTGCGCGGGCAGTACCTGGGCTACCGCGACGAGCCGCAAGTCGGCCAGGATTCGGATGTCGAAACCTTTTGTGCCCTGCGCATCCACGTCGACTCGTGGCGCTGGAACGGTGTGCCCTGGTACCTGCGTTCGGGCAAGTACCTGCCCGTCACGGCCTGCGAAGTCGTGGTGCGCCTGAAGGCGCCGCCGCAGAACCTGTTTGGTGACGCGGCCGTGCGCGGGGAGGCCAACTACCTGCGTTTTCACCTGTCGCCGCATGCGACGATTGCGCTGTCCGCCCGCGTCAAGAGCGCCGGCAAGGAATTCGTCGGCGTCCAGCAGGAGTTCTCGCTGCTCGAAGAGGAACCAGGCGAGCAGTCGCCCTATGAGCGTCTGCTGGGTGACGCGATGGAGGGTGATGGTGCGCTATTTGCCCGCGAAGATGCCATAGAAGCGGCGTGGGCCGTGGTGGAACCGGTGCTGGTCGAGCACGCTCCGGTGCACGTTTACGCGCCGGGCACCTGGGGGCCACCCGCTGCGAACAAATTCATTGCCAGCGATGGCGGCTGGCGCAACCCCGAATCCGGCCCATGAAGGCGCAATGAATACTCCCATCGGTCCGCTCGCCGGCATCCGCGCTGATCGACGCAAGCCTGGGCTTCGGCAGCGAAGAGAGCGCCGGCGCTGCCTTCCTGCGGCGCGACGGTACAGCCTGGGCACCGACCCAACTCATTGCGTGGCGGGCTGAAGGCTCCGGTTCAATGCTGGCAACTCCATGACGACCAGGCGGTTCGTTGACGGGAGTCCGCTGGTCAGCTTGAAGGTGTTGCGTTTCAGTGCCACCGTGTCGCCCAGGATGGCCACGGCTTCGTTGAGCAAGACATCCTTGGCGGATTTCCGGGTCTTTTCCGAGGCGAGATCTTTTGCCAGGTTGCGTTCACCCGCCTGCAGCCCGTCGTCCTGGGCCGCGCGGGCAGAACCTGTGGCTGCAGCCCCGACCTCCCTGCCGGCGAGACGTTTTTCCTGTGCATCGCGCTCCTTGCGTCTTTCCGCTTCGTTCAGGGAAATCACGTTGCTCTTGCGCATCTGTTGGGCCTGTGCAATGTCTTCCGACAGATTCTGGAAGTCCTTGTCGTAACGAACACGATGGTCGTGAGACGCCAAAAGGATCGGCACTACAGCCTTCAAGTCCCCCACGGGCACGTAATCCGCAGGCTTGATGCTGGTCCACGGCAGCGCGTTGTCAAAGCTCGATTCACCAAAATCAGCTGCATCCGCAAAGCCCGGAAAGGCGATGTCGGGCGTCACGCCGCGCAACTGGGTCGTGCCACCGGTGACGCGGAAGAATTGGGCGATGGTCATCTTGAGTTCGCCGTAGGCCGGTTTGGCGTTCTTGGCGATCTGATCGAGGCTGGCCACGGTTTGCACGGTACCTTTGCCGAAACTGGGCTCGCCAATGATCAGCCCTCGCCCATAGTCCTGGATGGCGGCTGCAAAAATTTCCGACGCCGACGCCGAACCGCGGTTGATCAGCACCCCCATCGGCCCATCCCACAGCATGCCCGCTGCGGTGCTTGTTTCTACTTTGACGCTCCCAAGGGCATTGCGCTCCTGCACCACCGGACCCCTGCCAACGAACAAACCGGTCAATTCAACGGCTTCCTTGAGCGAGCCGCCGCCGTTGTTGCGCAAATCCACCAGCAGGCCGTCCACCTTCTCCTTCTTCAGGTCGGCCAACAGGTTGGCCACATCGCGGGTGGCGCTGCGGTAGTCCTTGTTGCCCAGCCGCCTGCCGTCAAAGTCTTCATAAAAGGAAGGCAGCGTGATCACGCCGACACGCCGGGTGCCGGTTGCATCGGTCACCGAGAACAATTTGGCCTTGGCCGCCTGGTCCTGCATGGTGATGGTCTTGCGCACGAGCGTCACGATCCGGTGCGGCCCATCCGGGCCGGCCTCCGCAGGCAATACGTCGAGGCGCACAGTCGAATCTGCGGTACCGCGAATCAGTGCCACCGTGTCGTCCAGGCGCCGGCCAAGGACGTCCTCCATGGCGCCCTTTTCACCTTGCGCCACACCCACAATACGATCGCCCACCTTCAGCTGGCCGGAAAGGCTGGCGGGTCCACCCGGAACCAATTCCCTGATGGTGGTGAATTCATCCACTTCGGTGAGCACGGCGCCTATGCCCACCAGCGACAGCCGCATGGCGATGCTGAAATCTTCCGCCGCGCGCGGCCCCAAATAGTTGGTATGGGGTTCAATGGCCATGGTGTAGGCGTTCATGAACATCTGAAATGCATCGGCACTGCTCAGCTTGGCCAGGCGCTTGAGGGAATTGTCGTAGCGCTTGTCGAGCACCCTGACGATGCTCTGGTTGTCGCTACCGGCCAGCTTGAGGCGCAGCCAGTCGCTCTTGACGCGCTTGCGCCAAAGCTCCTGCATTTGCGCCTCGGTCGCCGGCCAGGGTTCGGCTTTCCGGTCGATCTCGGAGCTCTCGGCCCGCTGAAAGTCAAACCCCTTCTGGAGCAAGGTGCGTGCGTAAGCCAGATGCTCAGCCCCGCGTTGCAAATAGAGGGAAAAAATCTTGAACGGCGCGCTCAGATCCTCGTTGCGGATGGCGTCATCCAGCAAGGTGCGGTCAACGCCCATCCTGTCGATGTCGGACTGCAGGAAGTAGAGCTTCTCGGGGTCGAGCGCCTTCAAATACTGGTCGAACATCTTGCTCGACAGCGCGTCGTCGAGCGGGATGGCCTTGTAGTGGAACCGCGACA
>JANNDB010000783.1:0-2555 GCA_031387285.1 Betaproteobacteria bacterium
GCCGCCCATCAGCACCGCACCGTCCACCGGATGGCTGCGCAGCAGCTCCTCGGTTTCCATGGCCAGGAAGTTGCGATACATCATGGTGGTCGGCTTGACCAGCGCCTCCGACAGGCTGATGGCCGGCAACTCCAGCGGAAAGCCGCCAGCCTGGAACACACCACGCTTGACGTCCTCGACGCGCTGCTTGAAGTGGGTGTGGCAGTTGTTGGCGTCGCTCCAGGTGTTGATGATGGCGATGACCGGCTTGCCAGCCCAGTCCACCGGCGCATAACCCATTTGCATCACGCGCGAGCGATGCCCGAAGGAGCGCAGGTCGTCCGGCGCGAACCAGCGCGCGCTGCGGAATTGATCAGGTGAGCGTTGTGGCATGGGCTTTGATTCTGCCACCCCGCGCGCGCGTCAGAACGCTTGGCCAGGCTGAATAGCGAATCCGGCCACTGCCAGCTCGTCCACTGCCTTCTGGTGATCAGACCAATTGCAGGCCGGCCACATAGGTCTGGCCACTCCCGATGGAGAGCAGTTCGCCGCGGGCGACTTCCGTGTCTTCGGTGATGCCCAGGTGCACCCAGCGGCCGTATTCCAGGATCACCTGGTCGAACCGCAAGGCTGACCTGGCGACTGCCCTGGCGGTGGCCAGTACGCTCCCGTACAGCGGACAGGTGAAGTCGACCGCCAGTCCATGCATGTGCGCGCTGTGGACCGAGCCTCCGACCGCATGATTGAGCGCAGGCGAACGGTAACCACTGCTGATGTGGATCGGCCGGTCGCCCAGTGTGGTTCGCACCTGTTCCAGCATGGCCGCCATCCGCCGCAGGTTTTTCAGTGCGCGGGAGTCCGGCGTGTTGTCCAGGCCGAGTCGCGCTGCGGTCTGGCTGAATGTGAATTCATCCAGGGTGAAGTGGGCGCTGAGCATGCGGGGCATGGAGTGTGCGGGCCGATGGCGTGCGAAGTCAGGCGGCAGCGGGCCGCGATCTTTTGCGCAGGTGGTAGGTCAGTGCAGCCGTAATACAGAAACGCAAGGCGTCTCGGGGCAGCGGCGATCCAATCTTCAACAGCAGCGCGCGGTTTCCTTCAAAGTGCAGCTCATTGGGAAACAGCGTTCGGAACGTCTCCACCAGAGTGGTCTGGCAATTGAAATGCACCGCGTATTCGGTTGGCCGGGCCGGCTTCCAGTCGATGCGTATCGTGCTGCCGCTCTTGCTGCGCGTGGTGAGGTAGGCCGGTTCACCCCATTTCAGGGACTCTTCGATTTCACCCACCCCCTCAATGCCTGCAGCGGTGGCAAGAACCATCTCGCGCAGGACCATCATGTGCTTGCGCAAGGCCGGCGGATAGGCCCGGTAGACGCTGGCAACTGCGGCGTTACTGAAAGGCGTCATTCGGGAGATTCAACCCTATACTGTGATTTCATCCAGCTGTGCGGCCGGGAGCCCAGCGCGCCTCGGCTGTTCTTGCCACTATAGCCCTGGATTTCTCCAGCCCGATTTGCCCTGTCTAGAATGTTTGGCCCCATCCAGAAAGCAGCCACCCAATGCCCCAGCAGGGAACCATCCGCATCCGCGGAGCGCGCCAGCACAACCTCAAGAACCTTGACCTCGACATCCGCACCGGCGAGTTGACGGTGGTCACCGGGCCGAGCGGGTCGGGCAAGTCCAGCCTGGTGTTTGACACCTTATATGCGGAGGGCCAGCGGCGCTACGTCGAGACGTTTTCAGCCTACGCCCGGCAGTTCCTGGACCGCATGGACAAACCGGCAGTGGACAAGGTGGAGGGTGTGCCACCGGCCATTGCCATCGACCAGACCAATCCGGTGCGCTCCTCGCGCTCCACCGTGGGCACGATGACAGAGCTGAACGACCACCTGAAGCTGCTGTTCGCGCGCGCCGGGCAACTGTTCGACAGCGCCACGGCGCAGCCGGTGCGGCACGACACCCCCGAGACGATTTTTGCCCGGTTGCAGGCGCTGGCCGCCGCCGAGGCAGGGGGCGATCCGCGGCTGGTGGTGACATTCCCGGTCGAGTTGCCGGCGGATACCACGGCTGCGGAGATCACCCAGTGGCTTTCCGTAAGCGGCTACACGCGGGTGCAGGCCGAACGGGAGGTCGGGAAACGCAAGCTGCTCGATGTGGTGGCCGACCGCTTCCGCGTGGGCAGTGCGGAGCGTGGCCGCGTGCTGGAGGCGATCGAGGCGGCGCTGCGCCGAGGCAGCGGGCGCATCAATATATATGTGCTGCCGGAAGTCGCGGCGGACGATACCGGCGGTGCAGCCGGCGCCGAGCCGCGCATCTGGAAGTTTTCCACCGGTTTGCATTGCCCGGAAAGTGACCTGCGTTACACCGACCCGATCGCCTCGGCCTTTTCCTTCAACTCGGCGGTCGGCGCCTGCCCCACGTGTCGCGGATTCGGCCGCGTGATTGGCGTCGACTACGGCCTGGTCATCCCGAACGACAAGCTCACGCTGCGCGCGGGCGCCATCAAGCCGATGCAGACGCCCGCCTGGCTGGAGTGCCAGGACGACCTGATGCGCCACGCCGAAGACGCCGGCATCCCGC
>JANNDB010000791.1:0-5567 GCA_031387285.1 Betaproteobacteria bacterium
GACGTGGAAAAACTCATCCGCGTGCTGCACCGCCTGGTGGACGGTGGCCACAGTGTGGTGGTGATCGAGCACGATCTGGACGTGATTGCCGAGGCCGACTGGGTGGTCGACCTGGGACCCGAAGGCGGCGACGGCGGCGGCCAGGTGGTGGCGACTGCCACGCCCGAAGGCGTGGTGCAGCGTGGCACGCATACGGGGGTCGCGTTGCGGGCGGTGCTTGCCCGCACCTGATCGGTACGGCGATTCAGCCCAAGCGCATAAGGTTGGTCGCGGGCTGGAAGGCCACTACATGGCGCAGCAGGAAATTGTTGCCGATGGTCCCATCGGTTTGCGACGCCCTGCGCTGCGCCGACAGGTCCTTGACGCGCCATTGCATCGGTATGGACGTGTTCGCCAGTGTCAGGTCGAGCGTCAGCACCGCGCCGGCCGGTGCTCCGGCCATTGGCAGGTCGATGTTGCACATAGGCGCACCGGTATCCAGCAGGAGCCGGGCCGGCGTGTTGCCGATACGGCCCTGCACAACCGGCAGGCCCTGCGTCGTCGTGACGGCGACCTCCAGCCCAAGGGGCAATGCGGGCAGCGTTGCGTCAGCCGCAAACGTGAGGCGCCTTTTCGGGAAGTCGAGAACGAAGGGCTGGCGTGCCATGAAGCCCCACCCCAGCACTGCATCAAAGCTTGTGCCGACCTGCTCTCCAATGGTTTCGATGCGCTCACCGGCAACTTCGATGGTGAGGGCATCCTGCACCAGCCCGCCGATCTCGACGCGCTGCACCTGCCCGGTTTGCAACGCTATGCGCCGCCCGTCCAGGCCTTGCATGAATGCGTTGGGGCGCGCGGCAAGCGCCAGTTTCAGGCGGGAGGCAAGCCGCGTCGAGAGCCGCAGCGTGGTGCTGCTGCCGGTGTCGATGAGCGCACGCGCGCCAACGCCGTCGATGACGATGTCGACAAAGGCCAACGGATAGTCCGAGACCTGCAAGCGCGCTTCCTGTGCCGCTGCCACACGGGGATGCAGTGCCACCCGCGAAACCGCTGCGCACAAGGCAATACGGGCACCCGTTTGAACGAGTGCCCGTCGAGAAGCCGTCATGGCCAGTGTCTGCACCGCGCGGGTGCGAAACTGAAACTACTTACCGTAGACCTTGCCGAACAATTCCCAGCCCTTGCCGTTGAATTTCATGAGTTGTTCGCGTTCGATCGGATAAAAATCGTCCGGCCCGGTCTTGATGTTCACACCCGGCAGCAGCATCGGCAGCGTCATGTCCAGGCTGGCAGCCTGCTTCATGATGTTGTCGCGCGTCAGGTTGTCGCCAGCCTGCTTGAGCACTTGCACCAGCGTCTGGGCCACGGTGTAGCCGTAGACGTTGAAGTTGTCCTTCAAGTCACCTTGCGCGTGGTATTTTTTCATCCAGGCCGTCCAGTCGTCCCACTCCTTGCCTTTCTGGAATTGCGGATCGGTCGGGTCCTTGATGTAACCGGCGGTGATGATGCCTGTGGAATATTCCACGCCGGCCGGAACCAGCACAGATCCGACTGCGCTCGACACGCTGTTGAGGTAGTGCAAGGGTTTCCAGCCCAGTTCACCTGCCTTCTTGATTGCCTGGGCGGCAAACTTGGGCGTGGTGATGTTGAAGAACACGTCCGCTCCGGAGGCTTTGAGCGACACCATCTGGCTGTCCACCGTCGGATCGGTCACCTCATACGAGATCTTCGACACGATCATCGTCTTGCCCTTGTCGCCCAGGGCGTCCTCGAAGCCTTTGAGGTAATCCTTGCCGTAATCGTCGTTCTGGTAGAGGATGGCTACCTTGCCATTGGGCTTGGTCTCCAGCAGGTGCGCCGCATAAATCTTGGCTTCCGACTGGTAGTTGGGCTGCCAGCCCATGGTGTAGGGGAAGTTCTTTGGATCGCCCCACTTGGTTGCCCCGGTTGCGACAAACAATTGCGGCACCTTCTTGGTGTTCATGTACTTGTGGATGGCCGAGTTCGATGGTGTGCCCAGCGGCTGGAACATCAGCAGCACTTCGTCCTCCTCCACCAGCTTGCGGGTCTGTTCGACCGTCTTGGCGGGGTTGTACCCGTCGTCGAGCGAAAGGAACTTGACCATGCGCCCATTGACGCCGCCTTCGGCGTTGATCTTGTCGAAGTAGGCGCTAATCGCCTTGCCGATCGCACCGTACGCCGAGGCTGGGCCTGAATAGGCGATGACATGGCCGACCTTGATTTCCTTGTCGGTGGCGCCTGGATCGTATTTCTTCTGCGCCTGCGCGCTGCCACCGGCCAAGGCGACCGCCAGTGCGACCGCCGCAAGACCGAAGTATTTGACTTTCATGACTGAATGCCTCCTGTTTATCGTGACAACCTCGTCGGCAGGATTCATTGTGAACCTGTCGACCCCGCAAAACGTGTTCGCAGGTGCGCCCACGCCCTGTTCACCATGCCCATTACGCCGGTGGGCATCAAAAACATCAATCCGATCAGCAACACGCCATAAATCGCTGCCGGTGCAGACTTGGACATCTGATCAGCAATATTGGGAACGTACTGGATAAAGATCGCGCCAAAAATCGCACCGGGAATGGATGCCAGTCCACCAACCACAACACCTACCAGCATGAAGATCGACAACTGAACCGTAAAACTGTCCGGAGAGACAAAGGCCACCACGATGCCGCCCAGTGCGCCTGCGATGCCGGTATAAGCCGCCGATACACCAAACGTGAGTGACTTGAACATGGGCAGGTTGATACCCATCGCCGTTGCAGCGATCGGGTGGTCACGAATGGCAATCAGCGCCCGCCCAACACGCCCGCGCAGCAGGTTCCAGGCCAGCAGGAACATCAACGCGGCAACGGCCAGCGTGAAGAAGTACAACCAGCGGTCCGGGCTGAGCGGCTGGTCGAACAGCGACATCGAAAATGGGGGCTCCGGCTTGCTCAGTACCAGACCTTGAACTCCGCCCGTCAGGCCTTCGATGCGTTTGTACTTGAGCAATTGCGGAATCGCCAGCGCCAGGGCAAAGGTCGCCAGCGCCAGATAATGGCCCGCCAAGCGCAAGGCCGGAAAACCCATCAGGAAACCGAAAGAAAAACACAGCAGGCCAGCGACCGGTAAGGTGAGCCAGTACGGAACCCCGAATTTGTCCATCAGCACCGCGGCGGTATAGGCCCCCAGCGCGTAGAACGCGCCGTGTCCCAGCGAGATCTGGCCGTTGTACCCGGTCAGGATGTTCAGACCCAGAACGGCTATGGCATACACCAGCACCAGATTGAACTGGAAAACGCGGTAGTTCTTGAACAGGAACGGCAGCAGGATCAGGGCCACCAGCAGCACGATGCCCCCAACCAGGGCCCAGCGGCGATCGCGTTCTGTGCTCATTAGGCGACCCTCCGCGCCATGCACTTCGGGGCGATGAGCCATGCAGAGGGACGACTGCTCATACCCGTGTCACCACAGTCTTGCCGAACAGGCCGTTCGGGCGCAGGGTGAGCGTGACGACGATCAGCACCAGCGCCACCGTGAGTTTGAGCTCGGTGCCGATCACATAAGCGCCAAGCAGGTTTTCCAGCACGCCCACCACCAGGCCGCCGATGACCGCGCCCAGCGGGTTGTCGATGCCACCCAGCAGCGCGGCGGCAAAGCCGTAGATCAGGATACCGGCCATCATGTTCGGGTCAAGGAACACGACGGGCGCCACCATCATGCCAGCTACCGCACCGACGGCCGCTGCCAAACCCCAGCCAAGCGCCAGCATCCAGGAAACCCGCATGCCGACCAGGCGCGCAGAATCCGGATTCTGCGCGGCCGCGCGCATGGCAAGGCCGATGGGCGTGAACCGGAAAAAGCAGAACAGCGTCAAAAGGACCGCCACCATCACCGCCGCCGATCCGATGTCGTGCGCCGAAAAGTACTTGCTGGCCAGCGCCGAATCCTTCGGGAACGGGCTCGGAAAGGATTTCAGCGTGTGATCGAATATCCAGCCGGAGAATGCGTTGAAGATCAGCAGCAGGCCGATGAACACGATCACGTTGGTGAGCACTGGCGCCTTCTCGAATGGCTTCAGGAAGATGCGCTGCACCAGCACGCCGCCGGCAAACGACACGGCCACCGTGGCTACGAAGGCGGCCCAATACGGCCAGCCGGCGGTCACCAGGGCCCAGGCGATGAAGGTGCTGAAAGTGGCCATCTCGCCCTGGGCGAAATTGATATGGTGCGTGGCCTGGTAGATCATCACCAGCGCGAGGGCGACCGAGCCGTAGATGCCGCCATTGGCGAGGCCGGAGAAGATCTGGTGCAAAAAGGATTCCATGTCGCTCAGTACCCCAGGTAGGCGCGGCGCACCGACTCGTCGTTCTTGATGTCGGCGCTCGGTCCGGACAGCGCGACGCGGCCAGTCTCCAGCAGGTAGGCATGGTCGGCCAGATCGAGTGCCAGGGAGGCGTTTTGTTCGACCACCAGCATGCTCACTTTGTCTTCCTGGTTGATGTTACGCATGATCTCGAAGATTTCCGCGACGATGAGCGGGGCCAGTCCGAACGACGGCTCGTCCAGCAGCAGCAGGCGCGGGCGCAGCATGAGCGCGCGGCTGATGGCCAGCATCTGCTGCTGCCCGCCGGACAGGGTGCCCGCCTGCTGGTGACGCCGCTCTTTCAATATGGGGAAGCGGGTAAAGGCTTTTTCCAGATCCAGATTGGTGCCGGCCCGGTCTCGCCGCACGTAGGCGCCCAGACGCAGGTTCTCCTCAACCGACAGTGCGGCAAAAGTACCCCGGCCATCCGGCACATGGGCAACGCCGGCGCGCACGACAGCGTCGGTCGCCTTGCCCACCAGTTCCTGCCCGGCAAAGCGGATGCTGCCTGCGGTGCGAATCGTCTGGCACAAGGCGCGCAGGGTGGTGGTCTTGCCGGCGCCGTTGGCACCCAGGATCGCCGTGATGTGCCCGGACTCCAGCGAGAAGCTGACGCCATCGAGTGCCTGGGTAGCGCCATACCAGGCGCTCAGATTGGTGACGGTGAGCAGCTCAGCCATGCGCAGGCGCCCCCAGATAGGCTTCGATCACTTCGGGATGGCGCTGGATTTCGGAAGGCGTTCCTTCGGCGATCTTGCGCCCGAAATTGAGCGCGACAATGTGGTCTGAGACGCTCATCACCAATTGCATGTGGTGCTCGACCAGCAGCACGGTGATGTTGAGCCGGTCGCGCACATCGCGAATCAGGCGGCCAAGGTCTTCCAGCTCTTCGTGGTTCAAACCGGCGGCGGGCTCGTCGAGCATCAGCAGTTTGGGTTTGGCGGCCAGCGCGCGACCGAGTTCCACCCGCTTTTGCACCACAAAAGGCAGGGCCGCCACCGGCTTGGCCTGGTGTTGGGTGAGCTCCAGCATGTCCATGATCTCGCTGGCCTGCTGGCTCAGGCGCTGCTCCTCCGCGCTCACGCGCGGCAGGCGCAGCGCGCTGGATATGAATCCGCTCGAAGAGCGCGCGTGGGCGCCAACCATGATGTTCTCGCGCACCGACATGGTGGCAAACATGGCGAGGTTCTGGAAGGTGCGGCCCATCCCGAGGCCGGAAATC
>JANNDB010000828.1:0-3634 GCA_031387285.1 Betaproteobacteria bacterium
CTGTCCAGTCCGGCCAGTGGCCACACCGCCTTGACCAATCTGTTTACCGGCCGGCCCGCGCGCGGCATCATGAACCGCGTGATGCGGGAGCAGGGGCCCATGGGCGCGCTGGTGCCGGCCTTTCCGCTGGCCGGCGCGGCGCTCGCACCCCTTCGCGCCGCCGCGGAAGCCGCTGGGAGCGGCGATTTCTCGCCGCTCTGGTCAGGGCAGAACGCCTCTGGCTGCCGCGCGGTGGACGCCGGTGTGCTGACGCGGGAACTGGCCGGCTTGCGCTAGGCGGCGCGCGGCGTGGCCTTGAAGCGCCGGGGCCGTCCGGCCCAGGCTGCCAGCGAAAAGCACAACACGGGCAACAACCACTGCAGCCAGGCATAGGCCGAGGTCAGCGCGCGCTGCGCGCCGGCTGCCAGCGTGACCGCTTCCGTTGTGACGGTATTGAACCGCCCGGCACCGATGAACAGCGTGGGCAGGTACTGCGCCACGCTGACAGCGAACCCCACGGCGAACGCCGAAGCCATGGCAGTGCGCAGCATCGGCCACTTGACGCTCCACAGGAAACGCATGTGCCCGTGGCCGAGCGAAGCAACCACCAGACGCACGCGCGGGTCGAAGCCGGTATATGCCGGGCTGAGCGCAATCAGCACATAGGGTATGCAGGCAAGCCAGTGCGCCAGCCACAAGCCGGTCCAGCGGGCGTCGATGCCGAGCCTGAGCGTGGTGGCGTGCAATCCCACCACCCACAACACCGACGGAAGCACCAGCGGCAGATATACCAGCCGCCGCAGCGCGGCATCCCACGCCGGCGGCGCGACTTCCAGCCAGGCGAGCGACCACAACAATGCGGCCGCACTGCCCGCCAGGCCCAGTGAGAGGGTGGTGCCGATGGTGGCGGCGCTGCCCCAGACCGACACCCACGCGCCCAGGGTGTAGTTGTCGGGCAGCAGCGCCGGAAACGGCCAGACGCCAGAGATGCTGCCCACGGCCAGCGCCAGCATGACGAGCAGATACAGCAAAAGCAGCGCCCCAACTGCGAACGGGCCCGCTTGCCCGCCGCTGGCAGCCACCTGCCTGCCGCGACTGCCCGAGGTCCAGCGCGCGCGCCAGCCGCGCCAGTGCACCAGCGCCAGCCCCGCGCCTGCCAGCGCGGCAAGGGCGGCGGCCAGGGACCAGGCCGCTGCAGCGCCCTGGGCGTTGGTGGCGGGTTCGGCTTCGAGCAGCCATGGCCAGGCCAGTACCGAGAGGGTGGGCGGCGAGCCCGGACCGATGATCAGCGCCAGGTCGACTACCGTCATGGAATACGCCAGCACGGCCAGCACGGGCCATTGCAGGCGCGGCCACAACTGCGGCCAGAGCACGCGCCACCAGGCGCGCTGCGGGTTGTAGCCCATGCTGCGCGCCAGCTGCAACTCGCGCGTCCAGCGCTGCGCCACCTCGGCGCGTTGCAGTTGCGAAGCCGCGCTCCACAGCAGGAAAGGCACCTCCTTGGCCACCAGTGCCAGGATCAGCCCGAGTGCCCATGGATCCTGGGTTGTCACCCAGGGTGGCGGCGTGCTGAGCCCGGTGGCCCACGGCGATACAAGGCGCAGCAACCAGCCGCTGGGGGACAGCAGGAACACCAGCCCGATGGCGAAGGCCGCATGCGGAACCGCCAGCATGGGCGCGAGCAGGCGCACCAGGCGATTCCACCAGGGCTTGGGAAAACTGCGCGACAGGATCCAGGCACCAAGCGCTATCGATAGCGTGGTGGAGGCGATGGCACTCCAGACCGTCAGAAGCAGCGCGCGCGCCACCTGCGAGTCCTGCATGAGTGCCAGCCAGGCCGGCATGTCGAAAGCGGCGAACAGCGCCGACGCCAATACCGACAGCAGGGGCAGGGAGACCAGCGCTCCCAGGCCCAGAGCGAGGGCCCGCAGGCGTGTGCTCAAGATGGCGCCAGCACGCCGCGCAGGAACTTGCCGATATCCGCGATTTCTGCCGGATGCACGCTGTGCGGCATGGGGTAGGTGTGCCACTGCACCGGGTAGCCCATGGCGGTGAGCGCGTTGCGCGAGGCTTCGCCGCGGGCGAGCACGACGACCGGATCGGCCGTGCCGTGGGCCAGGAAGATCGGCAGGGACCGGTTCACGTCGCTGCATTCGGCCGCGACACTCGCAGCAAGCGGCAGGTAGCCCGACAGCGCCATGATGCCGGCAAGTCGCTTGGGATAACGCAGGCCGGTGTGCAACACCATCGCGCAACCCTGCGAAAACCCTGCCAGCACTATGCGTTCCGAAGGTATGCCACGGGCGATCTCGCGGTCGATCAAGGCGTGTATGGCAAGCTCGGAGCGGCGGATGCCGGCATCATCCTCACGCCGCTGCAGGTCGGTGCCCAGGATGTCGTACCAGGCCGGCATCACATAGCCACTGTTGAGCGTCACGGGAATGCTGGGCGCATGGGGGAACACGAAGCGGATGTCGGGGCACTGCGCCAGGTCGAGCTCCGGCACAATCGCGGCAAAGTCATTGCCGTCCGCGCCCAGTCCGTGGAGCCAGATGACAGCCGCAGTGGGTTGGGGTCCGCTGGTCATTTCGATACTGGGCAGACAGGAATTCATGGTGGGGTGTTGCGTCATGGCGAGGGGCAGGGCAGAGGTCTTGGGGACTATAACAACGCGATGGGTCGGCGTGCTGCTGCTGGTGCTGGTCTGCCTGCCGGGCGCGGCCAGTGCGCAGTGGGCTAGCAACAAGGGTTACCAGCTGCTGCAGCGGGTGGACGATGTGCTGTTTGGCGTGGACACCATCTCGCTCTCGGTGCTGGACCGCCAGCATGTGGCCGGCACCCTGGTGCGGGTGAACGTGTTGCAGCCCGATCCCGTGCGCGGCAAGTCCGAGTTTGTCGCCGATTGTTCGCGGCCGCTGCGCTTTGCGCTGGTGCCCGGCAACCTGCGCGCTCGCCCGCCGATTGCCCAGCTGGAATTCGTGGAGGCCAAGATACTGGACGGATCCTGGTTCGCCGCCGAGTTTGCCTGCGAGGCCACGCGGCAGCCAGGGCGCGCGTCCCGCATCGCCCGCGACTTGTTCGAACGGGGTGGCCCGGCGGATACCCAGATCATCTATTGCGAACTGCAGCCCGACGGCAAGGCCGACGCGCGGCCTGCCGTGGAAGTGCGCTTCAGCCAGGAGTTCAGCGCAGTGGCCGTGAATCGCCAGTGGCTGAGTTCGGGTGTGGTGACCGCGGAAGAAGTGCGGTTTGGCACCATCGGAACCTGGCATGTGGACCGCCAGGCGATGAGCGTGCGCAAGAACGTTGTAGGTGGCGAGATGGTGTTTTCGGGGACATGCGACAAGAGGGCGCCGGTGGGGCGGTAGCGGCGCGCAGGAAGGCTCACGATCTCCGTGCCGCAAGGGAGGCGATACCACCTGGCAGGTATAGATGTCAGGCAGTTAAAGCAATTCGTTGATGAGCTTCTCGTACTCTGGACTCTTCTGGGCTTCCCTGGTCGCGATGGCGCGGACCAAGTCGCCCTTCTCACGGCGGCTTAGACCCAATACTGTTTAATTAGCATCCAATCACCTCTACAACTGTCGGCGCGATCTGGTGCAGCGGTTGCCCGCGACAGCGCAGGTTGAAGTTGCTCATCTTGCGCTTGACCCCT
>JANNDB010000887.1:0-3587 GCA_031387285.1 Betaproteobacteria bacterium
GCCGAAGCTGTCTGCCTCGCGCCGCGTGCCGGGCGGCGCCGCGCCTGTTTGCCCGTCACTCATCCGTTGGCCACAAAACGGTCGGCGCGCGCCGCGTCGAGCACGCCGGCCATGTCGCTCAGCAGGCAATCGACCGGAGCCCTTCCACCAATCCATGCGCTGGGCATGGCGAACCAGTTGGCGGTTTCCCAGGGGTCGAAGACTGCCGCGAGCTCGGCCAGCAGCGGCGCCAGTTGCGGGTGCGGGTGCAGGGTGTGCCGGTTGAACTGGAACCAGGGCATCCAGCGCGCGTCGTTCCATTCAAAACACAACACGGTACGGTTGTCGATCCACTGGTTCAGGGCGGCCGGGTCGGGCCCGCCGGATCGGCGAATCCAGTGGTTGATCTCGTCTGAGCGGGCAATGCCGCCCGTGTTGCGATAGGCCTCGATCATGAAGATGAATTGCTGGTCGCGGGTGCGCGCCTGCTGAACGGCACGGTTGGCGCTTGCCCGGACTCGCACCGGTTGGTGCGCAAGGAAGGGTACGCAGGCAGGGGAATGGGCCACAGGGTTTGGTTGCATGGAATCTCCGCGTTGGGTTGCCAATGGGTGCCACGTCACGCGCCGAATCGGGGTCGCCTGCGGGGCCATTCGCCGCACGGTAGAAGTTTTGCGTACAGGTGGTCTGTGCGCTTGCGAACCAACCCATGCGCCACGTGGCCACGAGCGCGTGTTCCGCCATCGTCCTACACAGGGGCGGCGTCCTGGCGGCGACATGACGGCGTGGGCAGGGGCTGCGCTGCGCTGCGGCCCGACCTACAGTGGTTCGACCGTCAACCCTCTGGAGTAGCCACCGTGAACACACCTGCCACTTTGCGTGCCACCGATACGAACCTCGATCCGATCACCGGCGAACCCGGGTCCCATCCGGTCGGCACCGGCCTGGGGGCCGCCCTGGGCGGCGCAGCAGCCGGCGCCATGACCGGCACCGTCGCCGGCCCACTGGGTACCGTGATTGGTGCGACGCTGGGCGCCATCGTAGGCGGTCTGGCCGGCAAGAGCGTCGCCGAGGCCATCGACCCGTCCCTGGAGGATGCCTACTGGCGCGAGAACTACCTGCACCGCCCCTATGTTGCGCAAGGCTCGAGTTTTGACGACTACGGCCCGGCCTATGGTTATGGCGTTGCGGCCTGGGGGCGTTATCCGGGACGCCATTTCGACGAACTGGAAGCGGATCTGGCGCGCGACTGGACGAGCGAGCGCGGCCGCTCGAACCTGGATTGGGCACTGGCGCGGAACGCCACGCGTGACGGATGGGAGCGGGTTGGCAGTACCACCTGGGCCTGAATCCGCAGCAACCGGCCCGGACGGTGGACAGCATTGCAACGAGTGGTAAGTGGCGGCATCGAAAGCGCCGGCTCGCGCGTTAGGGAAGCATCATGAACCTGCATCAACTTGTACGACTTGTCAGCACTTGGATCGCTGCCGCCACCCTGCTGGGCACCGGCGGCGCTGCCTGGGCCGATCCACCCTCGCGCGTGGCGCGCCTGGCCTCCTTCTGTGGCGCCGTCATTTTCTCGCCGGCCGGCGAGAACGACTGGAGCCAGGCCAATATCAACCGCGCGCTCGGCGGCGGCGACCGACTATGGGCAGATGACCGGGCACGGGTCGAGATCCAGACCAACGGCACGACCGTGCGCATGGATGGCAACACCAGTGTGACCCTGGTCAATCTGGATGACCGGATAACGCAGTTGCAGCTTACCCAGGGCATCCTGCACGTGCGGGTACGCCGCCTTGCCAGCAACGAGGTGGTGGAGGTGGACACGCCGAACCTGGCCTTCACGCTGCGCCAGCCGGGGGAATACCGCATCTCGGTCGACCCCCAGGCCAATGCCACCGACATCATGGTGCGCAACGGCAGCGGCGAGGCGGCTGGCGAGGGTACCGCGTACCGCATTGACGCGCGGCAACCCTACCGTTTTTCCGGAACCGGCTTACGCGACTACCAGACCCTCGCACCGGTGCGGCCAGATGCCTTCGAGGCCTGGGCCTCCAGCCGGGATCGGCAGGTGGACAGTTCCGTGTCCGCGCGTTATGTCTCGCCGGATGTGCTTGGCTACCAGGACCTGGATGCGAATGGCAGCTGGCGGCGCGACCCGAACTACGGCAATGTCTGGATTCCACGCCGTGTGGCGCCAGGCTGGGCACCCTACCGGGACGGCCACTGGTCCTGGATCGACCCGTGGGGCTGGACCTGGATCGACGACGCGCCGTGGGGTTTTGCCGTCTCGCACTACGGCCGCTGGGCCCGTATGCAGGACACATGGGGCTGGGTGCCCGGCCCCGTGCGCCAGCGCGCCTACTATGCACCCGCGGTGGTCGCCTTCGTCGGCGGCAGCAACTTCCAGATCACGCTGTCCTCGGGCAATGTCGGTGCGGTGGGATGGTTTCCCCTGGCACCGCGCGAAGTCTACCGGCCGGCCTACCCGGTCAGCCGCGCCTACTTTGAAAACCTCAACCGCAGCAACACGGTGATCAACAACACCGTGATCAACAACACCTACAACGTGACCAATGTGACCAATGTGACCAACGTCACCAATGTGGTCCATGTCAACCAGCGCATCGCCGGTGCCGTGACGGCGGTTCCCGCCACCGTGTTCGCGCAGTCCCAGCCGGTGGCGCGTTCCGTGTTGCGCGTGGCACCCGAGGTGGTGGCCAGCGCCCCGGTGACGGCGCTTGCCGCTGTGGTTCCCACCGAGCGCAGTGTGCACGGCGGCGCCGCCCCAGGCAATCGCCCGCCAGCGCGAATCTTCGAGCGCCCGGTGGTAGCCACCACGGTGGCGCCGGCACCCCATGCCGGTCTCGCAGCGCAACTGGCCCAACTTGCAGCGCAACCCGGCAAGCCGCTGGACAGCACGGCACGCAAGGGCCTTGTGCCGGCCACCGCGGTGCCGGTGGCCGTTGTCACCGTGGTCGCTCCGGTAAAAGCCGTTGTGGCGCCGGCGGCCCCGGCGCGTGTAAGCTCCAGCCCGGCCGTCACCTCGACGCCAGCTGCGCCACCCGTCGCTGCGCCCGTCGCGCCGCGGGCAGCTGCGCCATCTTCGGCGCCGAGCGCAGTACCCCAATCGCCCGCGCCTGCTGCAATGCCGGCGCGCCCTGTGGCAGCCGCACCGGCTGCGACACCGGCACCGGCTGCGACAACTGCACCGCCTGCGACAACTGCACCGCCTGCGCGGCCCACAGCCACTGTGAGTGCACCGGTTGCGCGGCCGCCCGCGGCGGCGGTGCCAGCCAATCCTGCGCCGCCGGTACAGCGGGCGTCGGCGGCACCGGCAATGCCGGCCGCTGCGGGCCCTGCACCAGCCGTAACGGGTACACGGCCGTCCGCCCCCCCGGCCACGCCACCTGTGCCGGGCGTGCCTGCGCAATCGTCGCAGCCCATAGTGCGCGCGCCCGTGCCGCCGGTGGTGCGTACGCCGCCGTCCGTAGCGCAACCGGCAAGCGTTCCTGCAGCCGCGGCATGTCCGCGCGCCGTCCCTATTCCACCGCCGGCGCCCCCTGCGGCGACGTCGCCGCCAGCTCCCCGCCCGTCGACAGCGC
>JANNDB010000904.1:0-1906 GCA_031387285.1 Betaproteobacteria bacterium
GATCCCTGCGCGGTACATACACGTACTCCGCCACGCTCCACCATGAGATCGTCGACCGCCAGCCGCCGGATGCGCCCGCCGCGCGCTGCAGTTGCCGCCAGCAAGGCATCACACAATGCGCCGGGGTCCACGATATGCGCCGCCTCGGGAGAAAAAACGCCGAAGCGGTAGTCGTGCGAGAGCATCGGCGCGAAGTCGCGCAGCCACGCCGCGTCGACATCGTCGAGCCGCACGCCACGCTTGCGCCGCAAGGCCTGGGCTGCCTCGGCGCCGGCACGGCTCACGCTGCTGGCATACACATACAAGAGCCCCTGCTGGCGCAACAGATGGCCGACGCCGGCACGCGCCGCAAACTCGTGCCAGGCGCGCACCGACGGCATCGCCACCGTCGCAAGCGCCCTGGAAATCGCCTCCACCCGGTGCGGCCGCGCGGCAAGCGCGAACTGCAGCAGCCACGGCACCAGGCGCGGCAGGTAGGCCGGCCGGATCACCAGCGGGGACAGGGGATCGGTCAGCATACGTGGCAGGCTGCGCAGGGTGGCCGGCGTGGCCGTTGGCGCCACCCAGCCCGGGGTGATTCCACCGGCGTTGCCGAATGACGCGCCGCGCCCGGGCGCAGGGTCGAACAGCACCACCTCGCGGCCAGCCTCTGCCAGCGCAAATGCGCAGGCCAGACCAATCACCCCGGCGCCGACGATGGCGATATCGACGTTGGCGGAGTCGCTCGGTTCGGCATCCATGCGGCCATCTTATAGGCACGTCCAGCGACGGGCCATGGCTGTGCCTGTTACTTCGGAATGTCGCGCTGCGGCAATCCTGATCTTCGCGCAGCCGCCCCAGGCCGACCGTACCGGTGTCAGCCGTAGTCAATCCGCGGATCGATATACGCGTACAACACATCGACCAGCAGGTTGATCAGCACGAACACGACCAGGATAAACAGGATGCAGCCCTGGATCAGCGGGTAGTCGCGCGTGCTGATCGCCTGGATCAGCAGCCGCCCCAGGCCGGGGTAGGTGAACACGGCTTCGGTCACCACGGTGCCGCCGATGAAGGTGGCCATCATCAGGCCGACGATGGTGACGAAAGGCAACAAGGCGTTGCGCATCACGTGGCGGCCGATCACGTCGCGTTCGCGCAGGCCCTTGGAGCGCGCGGTGCGCACGTAGTCGGCCTTGAGTTCGCCGAGCAGCGAAGCACGCAGGAAACGCGCGAAGATGCCCGAGACGTAGACGCCCAGCGTCAGCGCCGGCAGCGCCAGGTTGCGCGCCGCCTGCAGCGGCGAATCGAACACCGAGACATAGGTCGAGGCCGCCGGCAACCAGCGCAATTGCACCGCGAAGAACAGGATCAGCAGGATACCGAGCCAGAACGTCGGCACCCCGAGCGCCAGCGCGCTCCAGGCGCTGAGTGTGCGGTCGATCCAGGAGCGCGGCTTCAAGGCGCTGATCACCGCCACCGGAATACCCAGCAGCAGGCCCACCAGTGTGGCTGACAGCCCCAGCTGTATCGTGGCCGGAATACGTTGCGCAATGAGCTGCAGCACCGATTCGCGGTTCTGGATCGACAGGCCGAAGTCACCCTGCAAGGCGCTGGTGAGCCAACTCCAGTACTGCACATGGACGGGGCGGTCCAGACCCAGGCGGACGGTGACAGCCTGTATCTGCTCGGGCGTGGCGTTCTCCCCGACCATGGCAGCCACCGGGCTTCCCGGTACGGCGTAGATCATGGCCCAGATGCCAGTGGACGCGATCAGCAGCACAGGCAGCAGTTGCGCCAGGCGGCGAAGTATGTAACCAATCATCGCAGTGCCCCCACGCTCGTCACTGCGTGTACTTCGCTGCCCCCAGAGGGGGCCTTCGCGCCTTGGGACGGCCCGGCGGCGCTCACGGTGTCACCCCCGGCG
>JANNDB010000921.1:0-2811 GCA_031387285.1 Betaproteobacteria bacterium
CGGGCATGGAGCCGAACTCCATGCCACCGACATCCGAATGGTGCGCGCGTGTGGCCACATAACCCAGCAACCGGCCGGCGACGAAGACTCCATTCACCACAAGAATGTCAGGCAGATGGGCGCCGGCCAGGAACGGGTCATTGACCACCACCACGTCACCGGGACCAAGAGGCGCAATCGACGCGAGCGTGGGCCCGAGCGCCGTCAACATCGAACCCAGGTGCACCGGCACATGTTCGGCCTGCGCAACCAGCTGCGCCTGCCGGTCAAAAATCGCGCAGGAGGCGTCCATCCGCTCTTTGATATTTGGCGAAAACGCCGTGCGGCGCAACACCGCCCCCATTTCATGGGCGGTCGCGTCCAGCGCGTTGCACAGGACCTCCAATGTCGCCGGATCGAACTGCATGGTGTTCATGGCCCCACCTGCACCAGCAGGCTGCCATTCCCGTGCACGGTACAGGTATCGCCCGGGTACAGCACTGTCGTCGCCGAGACCTCATCAATGATGGCCGGACCGGCGATCATGGTGCCCGCGCCCAGCGCGGCCCGCTGGTAAACGGCGCTCTGGTGCCAGTCGCCCGCGGCAGCCATGGTGTCGGTTTCGAAAAACACCGCGCGGGTCGACACGGGCACAGCGGCCGCGGTGGCGCTGGCGTTGGCGATTGGCAACAGTTTGGGCCGATCGACCGCGCCCAACCCGACTACCGAAAAAGAGACGACTTCCAGCGGCGCTTGTTCGTTGCAATGCCCGAAACGGGTCTGGTGCGCGCTATGGAACATGTTGGCGATGCCCATCCAATCGTCCCGCGATGCCTGGCCCAGCGAAATCGTCAGCTCGTAACTTTGCCCGATGTAACGCAGGTCAGCCCGCAGTTCCACTTGTTGCTTGCAGGCTTCAACGCCATCCCGCTCGAGCAGGCATCTGGCCGTGTCCCCAAGCCGGCCAAGAACCGGTAGCACCTCCTCGTACGGCAGGCCGGCCAGCGGCCGGATAAAGGTCTCCAGCAGATCGTGCCGCAGGTCGGACACCAGCAGGCCGAATGCGCAAAGGATGCCAGGGTTTGGTGGAATCAACAGGCGCTTCAATCCCAGGTCCCGCGCCACCGGTGTGCCGTGCATGGCGCCGGCGCCACCAAACGGCACCAGCACAAAATCCCGGGGGTCCAGACCGCGTTCGACCGACACTACCCGTATGCCCCTGACGATGTTGGCATGCGCCACGCGCAGTATGCCGACAGCGGCCGTATGGACGTCGATGCCAAGCGGGGTTGCAATCACGCGCGCAATGGCCTCATGGGCCGCAGTTGCATCGAGCAGCAGTTCACCACCAAGCCGGGTGCCGGCACCCATCCGCCCCAGCACCAGGTTGGCATCAGAGACTGTCGGCTCGAGCCCGCCGTGACCGTAACACGCTGGCCCCGGGCGCGCCTCGGCACTGCGCGGACCCACACGCAGCGCGCCTCCGTCGTCGATCCAGGCTATCGACCCGCCGCCGGCACCAATCGCATGGATGTCGATCACCGGCAGGCGGATTGGCAAGGACTCGAGAACGGCTTCTCGCGTCACCTCCGGACGGTTGCCGCGGATCAGGCTGATGTCGGTGCTGGTACCACCAATGTCCATCGTGATCAGGTCGTGCACACCACACGCTGCGGCAATGTAGTTGGCCGCGACCACGCCACCGGCTGGTCCGGAAAGGACGGTGTGCACCGGCTTCGCGCGGGCTCCGTCAACGGTCATGACGCCGCCCGCGGCCTCCATGACCATCACCGGGCGCGAAGCCGCCAGCCCGAGCCCGGCCGGCGATTCGAGCAATTGAACCAAAGAGGCGAGGTACTTGTCCAGGATGGGTACCAGGTAGGCATTGAGCACCGTGACGCTGGCGCGCTCGAACTCGCGGAACTCCGACAACACATCGGTGGAAATGCAGACCACGACACCGGGCAATGCCTGGCGCAGCACTGCGGCCGCTCGCCGCTCGTGCGCCGGGTTGGCGTAGGCATGCAGAAAGGTGACCGCCACCGCCTCAACTCGGTCCATCAGCAGAAGGGCCGCGATGTCGTGCAACGCCGGTTCATCCAGCGCAACGATCTCGTGGCCAGACGCATCCATGCGTCCCGCGACGGTGTAGCAACGCTCGCGCGGAACCAGCTGGTCGTTGCGAACGACCGACAGGTCGTACAGGCTGGGACGGTTTTGTCGACCGATTTGCAGCAGGTCGCGGAAACCCGCGTTCGTGACAAAGGCTGTACGGGCGCCCGTGCGTTGAATGACGGCATTGGTGGCCGTGGTCATTCCGTGGCCCACATAGGCGACGTCGCGGCCGCAACGGCCCTGCATGGACAACGCGCGTGCCAGGCCGGCCATGGTGCCGAGCGCCGGATTGGCCGGCGTTGTCGACACCTTGGCAACGGTGATACGACCATTGGCAGGGTCGTAGGCAATGCTGTCGCTGAAGGTTCCGCCGACATCGGTGGCTACGCGGATCACTGGGGCAATTCCTCCCGTATTCAATTCACTTTCACCCGGTGAAAGACTACCATGAACTACGGACTTCCGTTCAGCAGTGTCCCTGTCCCCGATCCAATACCGCTCGGAAGTGGAACCTTCCGGCTAAACTGGCCCTTTGAGGTCGCGCCGGCCGGGCCGGCCGTCCATGCAACCATAACGACGGAGACAGGCCCATGGGCATCCCCATCATCCGGCATGTGCGCGCCTTCACCGTGCGAGGCGGCGGTGCTGATTACCACGACCAGGGCAAGGAGCACTGGATCGACGACCACATCGCCACGCCGATGGCGCGTTACCCCG
>JANNDB010000972.1:0-7083 GCA_031387285.1 Betaproteobacteria bacterium
AGCGTCTTCACGGCCACGGCGACCACGCGCAGGCCCTGTCCGTTGAGGGCGGCGGTGACCGACTTTGTGCGCTCCAGCAGCGCAGCATCCAGCACCACCGTGGGCATGGCGCGTTCGCCATCCAGGCTGGCGTCGACCGAACCACCGGGCGGTTCCTGCGTACGCACATGCGTGCAGATCGCCAGCACCTCTTCCACGGCACCCTTGCAGATCAGTTCATGGTGCTGGTCCTGCCCTTCGACGAGGGTCGCCACCACGACCGACATGCGCCGGCGTTCGAAGTCGAACGGGATCTCGTCGACCTTGCGATAGGCGTCCTTGAGCTTCAACTCCGCTGCAAGCTCGATGCGTTCGAGCACCGCATGGTCCAGCAGGTTCTTCAACCCGGTCTGGTAGTAGCTGTTGAGGAAGGCGAAGTTCAGCACTTCATCGGTGTCCTGCCCGTAGGCATCGGCATGGCGCGCCAGGGCAATCCTGTCTTGCGTCAAGGTGCCGGTCTTGTCGGTGCACAGGACATCCATGGCGCCAAAGTTCTGGATTGCGTCCAGTCGCTTGACCACCACCTTTTTGCGCGACAGCGCCACCGCGCCCTTGGCCAGGGTGCTGGTGACGATCATCGGCAGCATCTCGGGCGTCAGCCCCACGGCGACGGACAAGGCGAACAGGAAGGCCTGCAGCCAGTCGCCCTTGGTATATGCGTTGACGAAGAAAACGATCGGCACCATCACCGCCGCAAAGCGGATCAGCAACCAGCTCACGCTGTTGACGCCAGCCTGGAAGGCATTGGGCGCTGTCTCGCTCGCGCTGGCGTGTGCCGCCAGCGTGCCGAAATAGCTGCGCGCCCCGGTGGCCACCACCAGCGCCGTTGCCGTGCCGGAGACCACATTGGTGCCCATGAACACCAGACAGCGCTGCTCCATCAGGCCGGCACCGGCAACACCTTCGCGCGCGGCAGCGTTCACGAACTTCTCCACCGGCATGGATTCGCCCGTCATGGCTGCCTGGGCCACGAACAGGTCGCGTGCAGCGAGCAAGCGGCAGTCCGCCGGGATCATGTCGCCGGCCGAGAGTGTCACCACGTCGCCTGCGACCAGTTCACGCACCGGGAGGTCTTGCAGCTTTGCCGGAGCAGGGGATGCCGCGACGGCGCCACTGCCCGCGGCGCGCCGGACCACGCTGGCCGTGTTGCTGACCATCGAGCGCAGACCTTCGGCCGCGCGGTGGGAGCGGCCTTCCTGCACGAAGCGGATGCCGGTACTCAGCGCCACCATCGCGCCGATGACCACGGAGGCCCGGGTGTCGCCGCTGAAAAGCGACAGCAGGGCCAGAGCCGTCAGCAGCAGATTGAACGGGTTGAGGTAACAGCGCCACAGCCTCAACCAGGCTGGCAACGGCGCTTCATGCTGCACCTCGTTCGGACCGTCGCGCGCAAGGCGGCGGGCGGCCTCGGTCCGGTCCAGTCCGTCGCTGCGCGAGTGCAGTCGCGTGAGCGCCTGCTCCGGCGCCTCCTGGGCGGTCGCCAGCAAGTCCACGCCCAGTGCAGCAACACCCGCTTCCTGCGCCGGCCCGCCTGGCGCCACCAGGGTGTCCAGCAGCGGCCGGCGTTCGAAATGCCTGGCCGCACGACGGCGGTTCAAAAAGCTGCTGAAGCCCTGGGTGAGAATTTTGTCGATCGCCATGCCGGGTACTGCGCGGCAGTGCCCGCCTATCCCCGGACGAATCGCAGCAGGTCTTCGCTCAAGCGGTGTTTGTGGGTCGCAAACAATCCATGCGGTGCCCCCTCATACTCCACCAGGGTCGACAGGGCGATGCCCGCATGGGCGGCCCGGCCGGCGGCCGCGATGGGTACTGTCTTGTCATCTGTTCCGTGGATGATGAGTGTCGGCACACCGAAGGCGCCCAGATCGCCGCGAAAATCGGTCGTACCGAATGATTTGACGCATTCCATGGTGGCGTGGAGACTGGCCTGCATGGCCTGGCTGCGTGCCCAGTCGAGCAGTTCGCTGCTGACCGGATGGGTAAGCAGGCCAACGCCGAAGAAGTCCTTGAAGAACGCGCCAAAAAACTGGGCCCGGTCATCCCGCAACCGGCTCGCCATGTCGTAGAAGACCGCCTGCTCGGTCCCCTCCGGATTGTCCTGCGACTTCAGCATGCAGGGCACCACGGATGAGACGAGCGCGGTCCTGACCACCGACCGGCCGGCATGGCGCGACATGTAGCGCGCCACTTCGCCGCCGCCCATCGAAAAGCCGACCAGCGTGGCATTCTGGACGCCCGTCTGCTGGATGACAGTGGCCAGATCGTCGGCCAGTGTGTCGTAGTCGTACCCGCCCCAGGGCTGCGATGAACGGCCAAAGCCGCGGCGGTCATAGGCGATGACGCGATAACCGGAGCCGGCGATGACCAGCGCCTGGTCGTCCCAGCTGTCGGCAGTGAACGGCCAGCCCGAGAGCAGGATCACCGGCTCGCCCGCGCCCCAGTCCTTTACATAGAGGGTGGTCTTGTCCTGCATGGTGACATGGTGCATGGCGGCCTCCGTTCAGTGCCGCACCGGCCGGGGCGCCGCTGCGACGAATTCGATCGCCCTGCTCGCCGTGTAGCCACGAAAGTCCGCGATCGGAATGGCGGCCGAACCGTGCCAGTCACCATCAGTCCAGCTGATGGTCGCGTCAAGGGCAGTCTCGTCAACCTCGCACGGCCCGCGCCGTATAGTGATCCTGGCGCCATCGCCTTCGCGGTACTCGACCATGCCGGTGATCATTGCGCTTTGGGTCATTCTGGTCTCGCTGGGTGCTTCAAGCCATGCGACCGCCGCTGATTTCCTGCCGGGCGGCGTCATGGCCGCATGCCCACCTGTCCGCGTGTCTCGCCATTCGGGTTGGCGGCGGTATGCAGATTGACGTACCACTTGCCACTTCTAAGGTCCGCGGCCTGGCTCGCCGTCAGTGTCGCGGTGCCGGTAATGGGGCTGGCGAGCGCGCCGCTCATGGGGACCACCACGCCGGCGTTTTGTCCGGCCATCGCCGGGCCATGGAAGTGGGCGCCGGTGACCGCGCCGCTGAGACCCGAATAGGTCACCCTCCAGGTCAGGACATGGGTGCCAGGCGTCAAGGTCGCTTCAAGTTGCCCCGTCGCCGCGCCATTGACTGCCGGCACTTCATTGGCAGCCGCGAGGTTGGCGACCAGAGCCATGGCGCTCGCAGCCATGGGCTGCGTGCCGCAGGCGCCAAGGGCCAGCACGGAAAGAACTGCCGCGCCGGAAAGGCTGAGGCGAAGGGTCTTGTTCATAGGGTTGTCCAGGTTGTGGGTCGTGTTGGAAAGCGGGCGCATGCGTTGGCATGTTGACGGGAATCCGGCGCACCGTCCGTGCGCTGCCGAACACAGGCGGCCAACAGGGACGGCGTCCACTGTGGCCCACCGCACAGACCGGATGCCCCGCTTTGCATAAGCTGGGGGCTTCGATGTCGCCCAAACCCTGAAGCACTGAAAGCCGACCCATGCCACAACGCGCCCGCGTCGATCACCGCACCGGTGACCGGCGGCTGCCTGCAACACCCTCTGCCATGATGCCACCGGCCACCACGTCACCCGAGCGACGCGCACCCGCGATGCCCGACCGGCGCTCCCTGCCGCACCTGGACGGCTTCATGCAGCTGAGTTTTGGAAGACGAACGTACGAGCGCGATCAGGTGTGTGGCTGCCCGCATTGGCCACTCGACGCGGCCGCCAGGATCCGGGCCGCCGCCAGCGCGATGCTGGAACTGGCACTGGCCTGGGACCAGGCTGCGCTCAGTCCTGACAAGGCTGAAGGTCTGGTGACCGGGTGTATCGACGTCGGCACCTGGGACAGCAGCATACCGGCCGACATCCAGTCGCTGCAGTGGGCCAGCTTGCCGGACCGCATCGAGGTGCTCCGAAGCAATATGGAGGCGCAAATGAAGGAGCATGCCGGCGCCGCGGCATGGCTGGCCAGAACGGTGCGGGCGACGCAACTCGCCGCCATGAAGGTGCAACGCACGGCCAACTGCGCGGCAGTGCTCGCCGACGACCAGCGTGTGGCAGCCAAAGACCTGTTGGCAAAGGACCTGAATGCGCTCATCGCGCGCCTGCTGGGTCAGGCGTTGAAGGTGCTTGAGCGGCTGGACTTGTCCGCACCAGCCCTGATGCTGGACCTGGCAGGTGAACGGCAGTATGGCGCGGTGTTGCTGACCGCGGCCGAAATGCTGGACCGCGCCGGCACGCTGGCCAGGGAGTCGATCCATTTCGTGGACGACGCCGACCGGCGTTTTCGCGCCTTTCGCCAGCAGGTGGCATTGGTGACGGCCCAGTCGCGACAGGCCGTGTCGTCATTGGTGCAGTGACCGGGTGGCCATCTATGTGCGCTACCGTACAGACAATACTACAGGCGTTGGTTCCAATGGGGCCACTCATCTCCATCAGCCGCCCGTTACAGCGTCTGGCAGCTTCGACTGCTTCAGCACAAACAGTTCGCGCCAACCCATGCAACGCCAGGACAACCATCCCCAAGACGGACCCGATACCGCCACGCCCGCGACGGCAGCGCAGCCGGAGGCACCGCCGCGCAATGACGAGTTTGTGATCATGCTGGAAGCCATCCGCCTGCGCGTGGCAGCTTTGGTCGCGCCGCTGGCCAACGGCCACGCGCCGGCCAGCCCACCCGGCTACCAGCAGTTTGCGCGCCGTATGGCGCTGGACGAATGCGACGCCGCGCTTGGCCTGTTGCTGGCCATGGTGAACCTGCAGCGGGGCGGCGCTGAGCAAATTGCGCTGGATGTGTCGGAGCTGCGCGTCGTCCTGTCAGGAGCCCATAAAAGGCTCTGACTGCCGCGCGCGCGCCGCCCACACCACAGGGTTCAGTCGCCGCTGCGCCGCAACGCCAGCAAGCCGACCAGCGTTGCCAGCACAGCACCGGCGCCGAGCGCGATCAGCACCGCGGCCATCGGTTCATCGCGAATGGTGTGGCGCATGCGGTTGCTGGCATCCGCAGTCATGCTGCCAACGGCCTGCATGGCCCGGTCGAGCGCGAGACTGGTGGAATGCGCGGCCTGAGCGGCAGCGTGGCTTGCCTCGTCTGCGAGGTGGGTGGATTGGTCGATGATCTTGGTGGCAAACATGGGATTCCCTGGGTTTTCAACTCTTGCGGACCAGGCCTACAAGGAAACTGGCGACGGCGAGGACGGCGAACACGACAAACAGGATCTTGCCGATGCCCATGGCACTGGCGGCGATACCGCCAAAGCCGAACAAGGCGGCGATCAGGGCAATCACAAAAAACACGACGGCGTAATGCAACATGGCGCTCTCCTGCACGGTGGGCGCCGCAACGCCCGGAAAATGCGGACTCGCGGCCCTGTTTGTCCGCGACGCGCCCAGTTTCGCCGCAGGCGCCTGCGCGCGCCATAGGCCGCGCCTGTGTTGCCATGTGGGCGCCGGCGCGTTGCCGCTGTAGGACGTCAGGCGGGGTTCATGACGCCATCGGCAAGCGCAATCCGGGCCAGCAGCTGGGTGCCCTGCCCCGGATGGCTGGTGATCTCGAGCCTGCCACCCTCCGCCTGCACCCGGTAGCGCATGCCCAGCAGCCCGTAACGCGAGCCCGGCTGCGCGTGGGCGCTGAACCCGACACCGTCGTCGCGCACACAGACTTCCAGCACCTGCGCCCGCATCTGCACCGAAAGCCAGACCTGGTGCGCCTTTGCGTATTTGCTGATGTTCGTGAACGCCTCCTGTACCAACCGGTACACCATCAGCTCAGTGCCGGGCTGCAGGGTGACCGGCTCCAGCGCCGTGGCGACCGGCACGCCCGACTGTGCGGTGAACTCACGCGCCAGGATCTCCAGTGTCGGCAGCAGGCCCAGGTTGACCAGCGCCGAAGGACGCAGGTCTTCGATGATGCGCCGGCCCAGCGCGACGCTGCTGTTGAGCGTACCCACCAGATGGGCGAGCAACTCCAGCGCCTCCGGTGCCTTGGTGGCAATGCGCGGCTTGATGCGTGCGGCATCGAGCTTGGCCGATGTCAGCAAGGAACCGAGGTCGTCGTGCAGGTTGCGCGCGAGCCGGTGGCGCTCATCCTCGCGGGCCGTCTGCAGGTGGTGCGTCAGCTCGGTCAGCTCGGCGGTGCGTTCACGCACTTCGCGCCCCAGCCGGTCGTGGTCCACCTTGGCCAGGCGCTTGAGCTCCACCTCTTGCGACTGGAGCGTGGCAGTCTGGCGCAGAAAGAAGTACAGCCCGAGCAGGCTGATGGCGGTGAGCGCCGCAACGCCGATCCGGCTCAGCATCATGGTCTTGTACAGCCCGTCACGGCTGGCCGCAACGCTGGTGGTTTCGGCGGCCAGCAGGCTTGCACCGGCGCTGCGGATCGCCTCCATCTCCTGCTTGCCGAGGTCGTCCAGCACCAGTTCCCGGGCCGCCTGTACCTGCCCGGACTGGTGCAGCGCGATAGATTTGGCGAGTTCCGCGAGCTTGGCCACGGTCAAGCCACGCAAGCGCGCCAGCGTGGTGGCGTGCGCCGGTTCTGCGCTGTAGTGGCGCTCCAGCAGCCGGAAGGCGTCGTCGATCTGCTGGAGTGACCGGGCATAGGGTTCGAGGTACTCCTTGCGGTCGGTCAGCAGGTAGCCGCGCTGCCCGGTCTCCGCGTCCAGAATGCTCTGTGCCAGGCCGACGAGCGCCACCCTGGCAGTCTGGCGCTCGCCGATTTCGTTCAGGGCATCAACCGATTGCCAATAGGAACCCTCGCTCACAAACATCATCGCTGCCGTGGCGATGCAGGCGAGCGGAAAGATGAACGGGCTGCGTTTGACGATGGCACCAATATCCATGTTCATGCCCTCCCGCATTCTGTGGGATGATGCACCATGCAACACCGAACCGGCCCATGATTCGCATCGCCATCGTCGACGATCATGCCATGGTGCGAGCCGGGCTGCGCCAGTTTTTCGCCGACCAGATTGACTTTTCGGTCGTGGCGGAAGCAGCCACCGGACGTCAGGCGGTAGACATCGTGCGCAAGGGCGAGGTGGACGTCATCGTGATGGACATCTCCATGCCCGACCAGAGCGGCGTCGA
>JANNDB010000980.1:0-2087 GCA_031387285.1 Betaproteobacteria bacterium
TCCGAAGCGCCGTCGTAGATGCGAAACGGGCGCAGGGTGCGCAGGATCATGGACAGCGGCAGGTCTTCCGAAATGCCCAGGGCGCCGGTCATCTGCACCGCCGAATCGGCGACGCGATTGACCGCCTCGGCCACAAATACCTTGGCCATCGAGGATTCATGGCGGATCGAGTCCCCGTTGTCGAGCCGGCGTGCGATGTCCAGGGTCATCAGGCGCGCGGCGTACAGGTCGATATGCGCATCGGCCACCATGGCCTGCACCATCTGGTGCTCGGCCAGGCGCGCGCCGTGCGAAGCGCGTTGCGCCGCGTACTCCTGCGCCAGGCCCATGGCGCGCGAGGCCAGGCCGATGAAACGCATGCAGTGGAACAGGCGCGCGCCTTCGAGCCGCAGTTGTGCATAGGCCAGGCCCTGGCCCTCCTGCCCGAGCAGCGCTTCGGGCCCGACGCGGCAGTTCACAAGCCGGATCTCGGCGTGTCCGCCGTGGCCGAACGGCTCCATCGTGGGCACGTCGCGCACCACCTGGAAGCCGGGTGTCTGCGTGTCGACCAGAAAGCACGAAGGCCCGGCGTCACTGCGTGCCACCACGATCGCAACATGGGCGCGCGCGCCGTTGCTGGCGAACCACTTGTGGCCGTTCAGCAGCCAGCCCTCACCATCGGGCTCGGCGCGGGTGGACAACATGCGCGGGTCGGAGCCTACACCGGGCGCCGGTTCGGTCATGGCAAAGCAGGACTGGATTTCCCCGCGAACCAGCGGCTGCAGGTACTTGGCACGCTGCGCCGCGCTGGCGAGTTGGTCCAGCGCGGCAATGTCGGGCTGTCCCGGCGCCGCACATTGGAGCGCCTTGGGGCCGAGGTAGCTGCGACCGGCCTCTTCCAGGTAGGCCCCGCACTCCTCCCAGGACAGGCCCAGACCCCCCTCGGCGCGCGCCAGCCGGGGCGACCCCAGGCCGAGTGCAATGGCGCGTTGGCGCAGTTCGCCGCTGACGCGTTCGATCTCGCCCACGTCGTGGGCGTTGCGAAGGTCTTCGCGCGGTATGACTTCGCTGGTGACGAAGTCGCGCGCGCGCTGGACCAGTGCGGCGAATTCAGTGGCGGGTCGGGTGAGGCTCATGGTTTTGCCTGACGCTGGTTACAGACAATAAGGTGACAGGGAGCCTGGGCGCGCTGCATTAGCATGCTTTGATTCCAAGGAGAAATGCGCATGACACAGGACCTGCTCGAGACGATTGACAACGGCGTGGCAACGCTCACGATGAACCGGCCGCAGGCGCGCAATGCGCTGTCGCGCGAGATGATGGAGGCCTTGTCGCAGGCCCTGCCGCGGCTCGCCGCAGACACCCAGGTGCGCGCCGTGGTGCTCACGGGAACCGGCAAGGCATTCTGTTCGGGTGGGGACGTCAAGAACTTCGCCAAGGCAGCGGCCAGCGGCGTGGAGCCCATGGGGTTCGATCAGCGTGTGAACGATCTGCGCATGCGCATGGAAGTGTCGCGCATGCTGCATGAAATTCCCAAACCCACACTGGCGGTCATTCCGGGCCCGGCTGCCGGCGCCGGCTTGTCGCTGGCGCTGGCATGTGACTTGCGCATCGCCGCCGACGACGCCAAGCTGACCACGGCATTCTCCAAGGTGGGCCTGTCCGGTGACTTCGGCGGCAGCTACTTCCTGAACCATCTGGTGGGTGCCTCCCGCGCGCGCGAGCTGTACTTCACGGCGCGGGTGGTCACACCGGCCGAAGCGCTGCAGTGGGGCATGGTGGACCGGGTGGTTCCCTACGCGGACCTGGCGCAGGCCGCAATGGCCATGGCGCGCGAACTGGCCTCGCTGCCGACCATTGCCGTGGGTTACATGAAGAAAAACCTCAACGCCGGGCTGCGCGGATCGCTCTCCGACGTGCTCGACAGTGAAGCCATCCACATGATCCGCACCTTCGAGACCGCCGACCACAAAGGCGCAGCTGCCGCTTTCGTGGAGAAACGCGCGCCGGTTTTCAACGGACGCTAGGAGCCTGTCGGACAGGCGCCTGCTTGAAGTGGTCTGCAGGCGGGTCATGCTGCAGGGATGGCATGCAGTGCGGGAATCCGC
>JANNDB010001025.1:0-10897 GCA_031387285.1 Betaproteobacteria bacterium
CCACGAAGGTGCAGAAGAAGACGATCAGCTCGTGTGCCTGCTGCTTGGCGCGAAACAGGTCGGCAATCGTGCCGCCGAACAGCGCCAGCAGCGACCACACCAGCAGCACGTACACCAGGGTCACTTTCAGGCTGTCGCGCAAGGTCGACATCACGCGGTCCAATCGCCGCGCGCCGTAGTTCTGGCCGATGATGGGCCCGACCGCCCCGGACATGGCAAACAGCAGGCCGAACGCTACCGGAATGATGCGTTGGATCACGGCCCAGCCGGCCACCGCCTCGTCCCCAAAGGCGGCCATGGTGGCGGTCACGTAGGTGTTGCCGACCGGGGTGGCAACCTGCGTCAGCACGGCGGGCAGGCCGATGGCCATGAAGGGGCGCAGCTCGCGCAGCACAAAAACCATGCGCGGGCGGGCGAACATCTGGTGCACCCGCAGCAGTCCATGCACGCCGATCGCCACCATCACCACGCGCGCGAGAATCGTCGACAGGGCCGCGCCGTTCACGCCCAGGCCCAGCCCGAATATCAACAGCGGGTCGAACAGCACGGTGGCGGCGGCCGAGCCGAGTGTCACGTACATGGAACGCCGTGCGTCACCCATCGCGCGCAGCAGCCCGGAAAGGCACATGCCCAGCCCCAGCAACGGCCAGGACGGCAGCACGATACGCATCAGCGCGACCGTGATCTCGGCGGTCTGCCCGCGTGCGCCGAGCCAGTGCGCAAACGTTCCAAGCAAGGGAAACACGATGCAGGCGAAGCTGGTCATCACCACCCCCACGATGGCCAGCGCTGCTCCGGCAATCTCGCGTGCCTGCTGCCGGTCGCCGCGTCCGAGGGCGCGTGCGGTGAGCGCGGTACCGGCAATCGAGAGGCCGATGGACACCGAGGTGGCGAAAAACAGCAGGGTGCCGGAATACCCCATCGCTGCCGTGAATTCAGGCCTGTGCAAGAGGCCCACGTAAAACAGGCTGAGCGCCTCCACCGCGAAAACCGATACCAGCCCGAAGGCGCTGGTGAGGGTCATGTTGAGCACATGGCGCAGCGTCGAACCTGTCACCAGGCGCGCCGGGGCTGCGCTGCTGGGCGGTTGGCTGGCCATGGGCTGGGGCGAAGTCCGGGTCAGACCCGAATTTCGCCGTTCCCAAGCACCACGTACTTCAGGCTGGTGAGTCCTTCTATGCCGACCGGTCCGCGGGCGTGGAACTTGTCGGTGCTGATACCGATTTCGGCGCCCAGGCCAAACTCGAAGCCATCCGCGAAGCGGGTACTCGCATTCACCATGACGCTTGCCGAATCAACCTCGCGCAAAAAAGTTTGGGCGTGCATGTGGTCGCGCGTGAGGATCGCGTCGGTGTGGTGGCTGCCGTACTGGTTGATATGCGCGATGGCCTGTGCCAGGCCGTCAACGACCTTGATGCTTACCACCGGCGCCAGATATTCCTCGTACCAGTCCTGTTCGCTGGCGTTCACCAGCTGCGCACCGGCCACAGTGGCCAGCAGGGCGCGGCTTTCCGCACACACTCGCATTTCGACGCCTTTGGCCGCAAAGATGGCGCCGATACGCGCAAGGAAATCGCCCGCCACGGAACGCGCCACCAGCACGCTTTCGGCTGCGTTGCATGGGCTGTATTTCTGCGTCTTGGCGTTGTCGGCCACCCGCACCGCCATTTCCATGTCGCACGGGTCGTCCACATAGATGTGGCAATTGCCGTCCAGGTGCTTGAGCACGGGAACCTTCGCTTCGCGGCTGATACGTTCGATGAGGCCCTTGCCGCCCCGCGGGATCGCCAAGTCCACATATTGCGGCATGCTGATGAGTTGCCCCACCACGTCGCGGTCGGTGGTCTGTACCAGTTGCACGCCGTCGGCGGGCAGGCCGGTATCGATCAGCGCCTGCTGCACCAGCCGGGCCAGCGCCTTGTTCGATTCGATCGCTTCCGAGCCCCCGCGCAGGATGCAGGCATTGCCACTCTTGATGGACAGGCTGGCCGCCTCGATGGTCACGTTCGGGCGGCTTTCGAACACCATGGCGAAGACACCGATGGGGACGCGCATCTGCCCGACCCGGATGCCACTGGGTTGCTGCTTCATGCCGATGATGTCACCGATCACGTCGGGCATGGCCGCCAGCTGGTCGCAGCCTTGCGCCACGGTTTCGATCACACGCGGCGTGAGCTTGAGCCGGTCCTGCATGGGCTCGGACAGGCCCGCTGCGGCGGCGCGCTCCAGATCCCGCGCATTCGCCGGCTGCAGATCCTTGCCGGCTTCGCGCAGCAATTGCGCCAGACGGCGCAGGCAGGCGCTGCGGGTAGCCGCACTGGCGCGTGCCATCAGAGCGGAGGCGGCACGGGCCTGGACTCCCAGCGCCTGGCTGTACTCGGCCGTGTTGAGCGCGTTCATGCCGGCATTTTCTCACGCGACACCGCGCAGTGGCGGCACAGCATCATGGCCAGACGGTGCAGCGCCTGCCAGCCATTGGCCGGCCAGTCGGGCTGACGCAGGCCCTTGACGATGCCGTCCACCAGATGGGCGGCATGCAGCAGTTCATTCGCCGCGGCCATCGTCAGCCGCGGCACGGCGCGCTCGAACAGGCGTTCCTTGTTGCCCCACAGGCGTTGTTCGCGCAGCGCCACCGGCATCGGTCGCCCGCGTGTGACAGCGTCCTTGACGCGCCACAACGTGCGTATGTCTTCGGCCAGCGCGTAGTGAACCAGCACTTCCGCCTCGCCTTCGGCCTGCAGGCCGTCGAGCATGCGCTGCACGCGCGCCGCCTGCCCGGCGAGCACCGCTTCCGAAAGCTTGAATACGTCGTAGCGCGCGACGTTGAGCACTGCGCTCTCGATTTCGGCAAAACCCAGCTCGCCGGTCGGAAACAACAAGGCCAGCTTCTGGATTTCCTGGTGCGCCGCAAGCAGGTTGCCTTCGACGCGATCGGCGAAGAATTGCAGTGCGCGCTGGCCCTCCACACCCGCCTTGACGCGTTGATCCTGGGCCGCCAGACGCTGCGCCAGCCACTGCGGCAGCGCGGCACGTTCCACCGGCTCCACCGCCACCGTCTGGCCGGCTGCGTCGAGCGCGGCAAACCAGGCGCTGCTTCGGGTCGCCTTGTCCAGCCGCGGCAGGCTGACGATGGTCAGCGTGCTGTCGTTTCCCACGCACTGTTGTGCCAGCTGCTGGATGGCGCTACTGCCTTCCTTGCCCGGCTTGCCGGAGGGGATCCGGATGTCGACGATCTGCTTGTCGGCAAACAGGCTGAGCGAACCGCCCGCCGCAAGCACCTCGCTCCAGTCGAAATTGGCGCCGGCGACGGTATGGGAGGTGCGTTCGGTGAAGCCCTGGGACCGTGCCTGAGCCCGGATGGCATCGGCAGCTTCCTGCAGCAGCAGCGGTTCGTCACCGTGCAATGTGTACAGGCTTGCCAGTCCGCGCTGCAAATGGTTGCGAAGTTGACCAGGCGCGAGTTGCATCGGGCCCTAGTTTAGCGAGCCGGACGGTTTGCGGAGAAGCCGGTTACTTGAGACTGTTGGAGAGAAACGCCTTCAGGCGCTCGCTGCATGGACGCTCCAGCAACTCCTGCGGCGCGCCCTGTTCCTCGATTTGCCCCTGGTGCAGGAACACGACATGGTTGCTCACCTCGCGGGCAAAACCCATCTCATGCGTCACCACGATCATGGTCCGACCATCGTCGGCGACCGAGCGCATGACCCGCAGGACCTCGCCAACCAGTTCCGGATCAAGCGCCGAAGTCGGTTCGTCGAACAACATGACCTTGGGCTCCATGGCCAGCGCGCGCGCGATGGCCACACGCTGCTGCTCCCCGCCGGAGAGGTGGGCCGGATAGGCATCCTTGCGGTGGAATACCCCCACCCGCTGCAGGTAGCGCGTGGCGCGGTCCATGGCCTCGGCCTTGTCCAGCCCCAGCGCGTGAACCGGCGCTTCCATCACATTCTGGAGCGCAGTCATGTGCGCCCACAGGTTGAAATGCTGGAACACCATGGACACCTGCTGCGCAGGCGGCGCAGCTGGTCCTGGCTGCGCACTTGCAGGGCGCCACGCTTGTCGGGGACGAGTTCGAGTTCCTCGCCGTGGAGCACGATGCGCCCGGAGTCGGGTGCCTCGAGCAGGTTCAGGCAGCGCAGAAACGTGCTTTTTCCGGAGCCGCTCGAGCCGATCATCGAAATGACGTCACCCGCGTGCGCCTTGACGCTGACGCCCTTGAGCACCTCGTTGCTGCCAAAACGTTTGCGGATGTTGTCGGCCTGCAGGTAGACGGGCGTGGTCATGGTGGAGTTCGTGGCGTTCAGGGACTGAGCAGGGCGCCATCGCGTTGCAGCGTGGTGCCGGCGATTTTTGCCAGGCGCATGCCGGCATACGCCCAGCGCGCTCGGCAACGCGCGTACAACACGCCGCCAGATTCGCAACGTACAGCGGTCACTTTGCCGCTGGCCGGGTCCACCAGGTCGGCAAGGGTGTCGCCGGCCGCCACGCGATCGCCCGGTTGCCGGTGAAAAACGACGACACCGGCATGGGGCGCCAGCACCGGCTCCGAACTGCTCAAGGGTGTGGCTTCACACGCTGCAGCGGGCAGGACGGGGGCCGGTCCGCCCAACACGCCGCGCATGTGCAGGAAAGCAAGCAGTGCATCGGCGTCGGCATTGGCCAGCGGGTGGCTTACGTCGGAACCGCCGCGCAGTTCGACCGTCGCGGCAAAACAGGCCAGCGCGATGGGTACGTCTGGCCGTTGCTGCTGCAGCAGCAGCCAGGGGCGGGTACAGGCTTCGTCAAATGGCGAGCCGCCGGATTCCGTGGCGAGCAGTACCGCCTGCGCGCTCAGCGCGGCACCCAGTTCGCATGCGAGGTCGCGCTGCGGGGTCAATCCGTACAGGTGTACCACGGCTTCGCTGTCGCAGTGCAGGTCGAGTACCACGTCGGCATCCACGGCCCATTGCAGCAGTCGAATTTTCAGATCTTCAGCGCTGCTTCGTGCTGTCAGCGCGGCAGCCGCATCGCGCAATGCGGCCCGCACGACAGCCGTATTGCCCTGCGAGTCGGCCGTCAGGCGCCCGTCCACGGCGGCTGCAAGCTTGGCCGACAGATCGGCAAAAGCACGATTGAAGTTGCCCCCGTCGCGCAGGTCGAAACGCCCGTGGTGTTGCCCCATGACCTGTTGGGCCAGGCCGATCGGGTTTGCAAACGGTACCAGCACGACTTCGCCCGGCACCTGCCCGGCTTTCTCCAGGGCCTCCAGCCGTCTGCGCAATGCCTGCGCAACAAGCATGGCCGGTACCTCGTCGGCATGGAGCGCGGCCTGCACATAGGCTTTGGGTGATGCCCCGGGCGTGCCAAACCGCAGCACCTGCAGTTCATGGCGGCAGCCCGGCGTATCACCGTACAGTTCGATGGTTTGGCTCAGCATGGTCCAGTGTCGGTCATGGGTGGTCAGGTGGCCGGCACGGCGGAGGACTGGGGCCGCAGATGGCGCAGCAGGCGGTGTTCCAGCAGCTTGAAGACGCCCACGAGCGAAAAAGTCAGCACGAAGTAGATCAGTGCCGCCACGCCGAAGGACTCGGTCACCAGAAGGTGGTTGGCGTTGACGTCCCGCGCCACACGGGTGATGTCAACCAGCGTCACCGTGCTGGCGATCGCGGTGGCATGCATCAGACCGACCACCTCATTGCTGTACTGGGGCAGCGCGCGGCGCAGGGCGCTTGGAAGCAGGATGCGGCGGTAGAGCTTGAGGCCGACCAGGCCATAGGCGCGCGCCGCCTCGATTTCCCCTGTAGGGGTGGCCTTGAGTGCACCGGCAAAGATCTCGGTCGTGTAGGCCGTCGAGTTGAGCGTGAACGCCAGCCAGGCGCAGAACCAGGCATTCTTGAAAGCGACCCACACAATGCTCTCGCGCACCGCTTCAAACTGTGCGAGCCCGTGGTACACGATGAACAGCTGCACCAGCAGGGGTGTGCCGCGCAGGACATAGGTGAAGAACCACACGGGCCGGCTCAGCCACCAGCGCGGCGAGACCCGCGCCATGGCGAGCGGGATGGCCAATACAAAGGAGCTCGCCAGGCTGATGGCCAGAAGCCCCAGTGTGGTGCGGATGCCGCCGACGTACTGCGGCAGGCTGTCCAGGACGATCTTCCAGTCCATGTCAGAACTCGACCCGCTTCACGCCCAGGCTGTAGCGCGCCTCGATGCGCGACAAGACCAGGATGGAGATGCTCGTCAGAGCCAGGTAGATCAGCGCAGTCGCCATGTAGAAAGTGAATGGCGCGCGCGTCGACGCGGCGGCCAGCCCGGCGCGATGGATCATGTCGTCCAGGCCGATGATCGAGACCAGGGCGGAAGCCTTGATCATGATCAGCCAGTTGTTGGCAAACCCCGGGATCGCGTGGCGCACCATTTGCGGCAACACGATGCGCAACAACACTTGCCGCCGTGTCAGCGCGAACGCCAGGCCGGCTTCCGCCTGACCGCGTGGCACGGCCAGAATGGCGCCTCGAAATGTCTCCGTCAGGTAGGCGCCGAAAATGAAGCCGATGGTCAGCACGCCGGCGGCAAATGGTGGAATGTCGATATAGCCCCACCCTTGGGCGTCGGCCAGCCGGTTGATGCCGATCTGGCCGCCGTAGAAGATCAGCAGCATCAGGACGAGTTCGGGCAGCCCCCGGATGAGGGTTGTATAGATCTCGGCACTCCAGCGCGCGGCCCGGGAGCCTGACAGCTTGGCCGTGGCGCCGGCCATGCCGAACAGGCAGGCGATGGCCAGCGACAGGGCCGACACCTGCAGTGTCAGCACCAGGCCTTCCAGGATGGCGGGCAGGTAGCCGTACAGCACAGTGCGCGCGGGCCTATTCGCCGCGAATGTTCACGTCGAAGTACTTGTCGTTGATGTTCTTGTAGACGCCGTTGGCGGTGATCGTCTTGAGCGCTGCGTTCACCTTCAGCCGCAGTGCCTCTTCGCCTTTTCGCATGGCAATGCCCACTCCGCCGCCCTGTGCTGCGCCACCCAGGGTGACGGGCGCACCGAGCCGGCTGTAGCCTTTGCCCTCAGGCGACTTCAGAAAGGCAGCCGTGGCTGCAAGGGAAGAGCCGAAACCGATGTCACCCCGGCCTGCAGCGAGTTCCATGGTGACTTCGGCCTCCTTGGCTACCAGCAGGACTTCGCTGTCCTTGTAGTTGTCCTGCACGAACTTTGCACGCGGGGTATTGCGCGTGACGATGATCTTCTTGCCCTTCAGCGCGGCCGCGCCGGTGCTGCTGAAGGAGCCGGTCTTGCCGATCCAGGTCGAGGGAATGTCGTAGTACGAGTCGCTGAAATCAGCCGATTTCTTGCGCTCCTCGGTGATCGACATGGAGGCGACGATCATGTCGAATTTCCTGGCGTTCAGGGCCGGCATCATGCCGTCCCATTCCTGCGATACCAGGGTGCATTCGGCCTTGATCTGGGCGCATAGGGCGTTGGCGATGTCGATGTCGAAGCCGGAGAACTTGCCGTCGGGGCTCATCTGCGAGAACGGCGGGTAGTTGGCCTCGACCCCGATGCGGATCCTGGCCCATTCGGGCGCCTGGGCATGAGACAGGATGGGGGCCGCAAGAGCGGCGACGAGCAGGGTCAGCGCGGAACGTTTGCAAATCATGGAACCTCCGGATTGGCGGGGAAAGGGCGGGATGGCTCTCCATTATGTACAAAGATTTTCATAAATTCAATAGATGAAAATAAAATGACGATGCCGTACGCCTTCCGTGCAGTGCCTGCCGGATAATCCGCGCACACCACCATGAAACGAAGCAGGCCCGTTGTCGAGTCGCAATCCGCGTCGCCGGTGGAGGCCACTTTCGCCCTGTCAACGCTGGGGCTGGCGCTGCGGCAGGTGCTGCAGACCGCCCGCGGATCCAATGCCACGATTGCCGACTTCCTGCTGCGCAACCCGGTGCGCGCGACGGCCTGGGGCATCGAGGAACTGGCAAGCCAGACGCAAACATCGACGGCCACCTTGAGCCGGTTTGCCCGCACGTTGGGTTTTGGGGGCTACGCCGCTTTGCGTAGCGCCATTGCGGACGCCCTTCAGGACGCCCTGCAGCCGGTCTTTCATCCTGTTGAGAAACTCAAGGGCGCCTTGGGCCGACCCGACCTCGCCTCCGGCAATCGACAGCCCGTGATCGCAGAGAGCCTGCAGGCAAGCCTGGACAATCTGCGGGCAACCGTGGCTGGATTGGATACGGCGCGGCTCTCGTCAGTCGCCACCCAGCTGCTGGAAGCCCAGACGGTCTACACCATGGGTTTCGGATTGAGCGCGCATCTGGCTGCGCTGCTCGCGCTGGACCTGCAGCCCTTTTGCCGCCAGGTCGTCAACGTCGTCGAATTTGGCGGCACCGAAGTTGCTGCCGGCAGGCTGATGAACATCGGGGCATCGGACACACTCGTGGCCATTTCGTTCCCGCGCTACGCCAATGATGTGGTGACACTGGCCCGGTACGCGCGCGACCGTGGCGCCAAGGTGGTCGTCATCACGGATTCGATGGCGTCGCCGCTGGTGCCGCCGGCCCATTCGATCTTTTTGGCGCCGGCATTGCATCCGGTCATGTCCAGCAGCTCGGCTGCAGCTGTGGTGGTGATTGAAGCGCTGGTGACCAGCCTGATGGTCAGCGGCCACGGGCACGTGCGCCAGGCCGAAAAGCTCACGGAGGCGATCTCGGCCTACCTGTATGACGAAAAATCGGCCGCAAGGATCGGACCGCGCCGATCCCGCGGTATGGTCAAGCCGCGCACCCGGCGCTGACGCCGGTTGGGCTCACAAGGTTCGCAACGCCGCGAGCCGTCGAATCAGCTGCTGCACGATGTCGCTTTGCATGTCGCGATAGAGCAGCTTCTCCTCAGCCTCTTTGGCCAGCACGGCGGATTCATTGAAGCTGATATCGCGTTGCAGCAACAACTCGGTCTCTGGAATCAGCTCGCGCCCCTGGGGCGTGCGCAGGCGATAACGCAAACGCACGCGCAGCTGGAATTCGCGCACCTGACCGGAGGTGTTGACGCCCACCACGGTCTTTTCGCGCTGGTCCTGCAGGATGTCGAGTACGACCTGCGCGGAATTTCGCATTTGGGGATCGGTGATGACCTGCAAGTTTCCAAGCGAAGCAAGGTTGCGCTTGAGCTCGTTGGCCAGAGCGGAGTTGACGTCGGCACCCACGTAGAGCGACTGGAACGGCAGTTCGGGCGCGCCACGCAGCTGGAAGCCACAGGCGGCTAGAAGCAGCGCAGATCCGGAAACAGCGAGCAGGAGCCGGCGCTGCATCACACCACCACGTTGACCAGGCGACCCGGCACCACGATGACCTTTTTGGGATGCGCGCCCGGGGCGAAGGCCTGCATGGCTTCGCTGCCCAATGCAGCCTGTTCGACCACCTCCCGGCTGGCGCCGGCCGCCACACGGAAGGCGCCACGCAACTTGCCGTTCACCTGCAGCATCAGCTCGATTTCGTCCTGTACCAGGGCATCCGGGTCCACGGTGGGCCAGGCTGCGTCGAGCAACGGGCCGACGCTGGTTTCGTAACCGCGCGCTGTCCAGATGGCCTGGGTGATATGCGGCGTGACCGGGTAGAGGCAGCGCAGCAGGATGGTCAGGCCCTCGCGCACGGCCGCCTGGCCCGCCGCGGTGGCAGCACCCTTGAAGTCGTCCAGCGCGTTGAGCATCTTCATGGCGCCTGAGACCACCGTGTTGTACTGCATGCGCTGGTAGTCGTAGTCCACCTGCTTGAGCACGGAGTGGATCTCGAAGCGCAGTGCGGCCGCCGCCCGGTCTGACCCTGGCTGCGCCGCCAGCGGCGCGTCGCCTGCAGGTTGCCGGGCGGCAAAGGTCCAGACGCGGCGCAGGAAGCGGTAGGAGCCTTCGACCGCGGCGTCATTCCACTCCAGCGTGGCCTCGGGTGGGGCCGTAAACATGGTGTACAGGCGCGCTGTGTCGGCTCCGTATCGCTCGATCAGGTCCTGCGGGTCGACGCCATTGTTCTTGCTTTTGCTCATGGTGCCGACGCCCTCGTACTGCACCAGGGTTCCGTCCGACTTGCGCCTGGCGCCCACAATCTTGCCGCTGGCGTCCAGCACGTCTTCGACATCCTGCGGCCAGAAATATTCGATGCCTCCGCTTTCGGCCTTGCGCGAGTAGATGTGGTTGAGGACCATGCCCTGGGTCAGCAACCGGGTGAAGGGCTCGTCGATCTTTACCAACCCCAGGTCGCGCATCACCTTGGTCCAGAAGCGCGCGTACAGCAAGTGCAGGATGGCATGCTCGATCCCGCCGATGTACTGGTCCATCGGCATCCAGTAGTCGGTGCCGCTGCCGACCATGGCCTGGGCATTGGCAGGGTCGCAATAGCGCATGTAGTACCAAGCCGAATCGACAAAGGTATCCATGGTGTCGGTTTCGCGCCGTGCCGCTGCGCCGCACACCGGGCACACCACGCCGGCGTGGAATCCGGCATGCTGGTGCAGCGGATTGCCGGAGCCATCGGGTACACAGTCCAGCGGCAGGATGACCGGCAGGTCTTTTTCGGGCACCGGCACCGCTCCATGCTGCGGGCAATGGATGATGGGGATGGGTGTGCCCCAATAGCGCTGGCGGCTGACGCCCCAGTCGCGCAGGCGCCAGGTGGTGCGCTTTTCGCCCAGTCCCCGCACTTGCAGGGCGTGGGCCACTGCGTCGATCGCCTCCTGGCACGACAGGCCACTGAAGCTGTCCGAGTTGATGGTGACGCCGCGGGTCTTGTCACCGTACCAATCCTGCCATTGTTCGTAGTCGTAGGTCAGGCCGTCGATCAGCACCACGTCAATGATGGGAATGCCGTATTTGCGCGCAAAAATGAAATCGCGCTCGTCGTGTCCGGGCACACCCATCACGGC
>JANNDB010001050.1:0-1655 GCA_031387285.1 Betaproteobacteria bacterium
GTGGTCCAGGTCGACCCGTCGCGGCGCAGGAACGCCGCACCCGCGCTCTCTTCACCAGCAAAGCCGAGCCAGCCTTCATGCAGCCCTGTGACGAACCACTTGAAGCCGACCGGCGCTTCGTAGAGCCGCCGGCCGAGCCGGGCCGTCACGCCGTCGATCAGCCGGGTGCTGACCACCGTCTTGCCCACCGCCGCATCCATGTTCCAATTTGGGCGGTGCCGGAACAGGTAGTCGATGGCTACCGCCAGGTAGTGGTTGGGCGCCAGCAAACCCGCGCTCGGAGTGACGATGCCGTGGCGATCATGGTCGGTGTCACACGCAAAGGCGATGTCGAAACGGTTGCGCAGATTGTGCAGCCTTTGCATCGCGTACTTCGAGGATGGGTCCATGCGAATTTGCCCATCCCAGTCGAGCGTCATGAAAGCGAAGGTCGAATCGACCACTTCGCTCACCACCGTCAGGTCGAGGCGGTAGCGTTCGGCGATGGCCGCCCAGTAGTGCACGCCAGCGCCGCCGAGCGGATCGACCGCCATGTGGAGTTTGGCGTCGCGGATCAAGTCCATGTCGATCACGGTGCCAAGCTCGCCGACGAAGGCATTCAGAAAGTCGTGGCGGTGCGTCGTTGTGGCCTGCAGCGCCTTGGCGAGCGGGACACGCTGCACGCCTTGCAGGCGCTTCTCGAGCAAGCGGTTAGCGCAGGCCTCGATCCCGGTCGTGATGTCCTGGCCCGCCGGGCCACCGTGCGGCGGGTTGTACTTGAAACCGCCGTCACGCGGCGGGTTGTGCGAAGGCGTGACGACGATGCCGTCGGCCAGCCCGGCAACGCGACCGCGGTTGTAGCCCAGGATGGCATGCGAGACTGCCGGCGTCGGCGTGGTTTCGTCGTCGAGCGAAAGCATCACGTTGACGCCGTTGGCCGCCAGAACCTCGAGCGCACTGGCGCAAGCCGGCGGCGATAGCGCGTGGGTGTCGATACCCAGGAACAGCGGCCCGTCGATGCCTTGGGCCTTGCGGTAGTCACAGATCGCCTGCGTGACGGCCAACACGTGCCATTCGTTGAATGATCGGTCGAACGAGGAGCCGCGATGCCCCGAGGTGCCGAACGCGACGCGCTGCGCTGGTTCCAGCGGGTCGGGTTGGTCCGTGTAATACGCGGCAACGAGTTTCGCAACGTCGACAAGCGACGATGGCGGCGCCGGCTTGCCGGCCAGCGGACTGACGACGGTCACCACGGGCGCCGGCGCTGGTGGTGCGGCACACAGGTGGCGGGATTCATGTTTTCTCCTTTGGCTTGGGTGCCGCGGGGCCCAGCAGCAGGTCGATGTCGATATCGACCAGATCACCAATATGGTCCACACTGAAATCGGCTGGTGGATATGCGGCGACATTGGCCGCGTCCAGCGCGTAATGGCCCTGGCGCGGAAACACCGTGGTCAGGCGATCCTGCATGATGGCTTTCATGGCGGCAAGAATACGCAACTTGTCGTCGATCATCACGTAGTGCCGCGCCGGGTAGTGGCGCTGCACCGAATCGAGCATCTGTTCCTTGTGGATATAGATCAACACACGCCCGCCTGCCGCATCCTACAGGCCAGAGCGCTGTACCTTGCGCGGCTGAAACACGACGTCGCCATCGGACAGGATCACGGTGGGTC
>JANNDB010001095.1:0-2339 GCA_031387285.1 Betaproteobacteria bacterium
ATGATTGGCGCCCCTGAGCTGGCGGCCATGAAGCGCAGCGCCGTGCTGATCAACGTGGCGCGGGGCAGTGTGGTGGATCAGGCCGCGCTGGTGCTTGCCCTGCGCGAGAGGACCATTGGCGCAGCGTTCCTGGACGTGACCGATCCGGAGCCCTTGCCCCAGGACCATGCGTTATGGGAAATGGACAACGCGCATATCACGATGCACCTGTCGGGACGCGCGCAAAGCCTCATGTTCCAGCGTTCGGCGCAGCGATTTCTGGAGAACCTGGAGCGTTACCGCACCGGGCAGGCGCTGGCGCACGAGGTCGATCTGGCACTCGGATACTGAGGCGGCATCACCACTTATTGCGCGGAGCGCGTGCGGCTCATTCGATCTGCGTGACGTCCCCGTTGCCTGGCATGGCATTTTCGTGAAACAGGTCCGCCAGGTACTGGCACAGGTCTTCTTGCGCAATAAAGTCCGGCACCACGAACTCCGCCGGCCGGCGCTTGCCTTCAGCGCCCAGGATGTAGGCGTGCCAGCCGCCACCAACCGCCTTGACGGCGACCAGTGTTCCGTAGACGTTGAAGCGGAATTCGTCACTCGATGTGGGCATTGCGGAGTTGGCCAACCTACAGCGTTCCGGGATTGAGCCGCCATACGGACCAGGTAAGCAACGTGGCAAAGGACACCCACGCAAAGTAGGGCACCAGCAACCAGGCCGCGAGCCGCCTGATCCTGGAAAAGGACGCGATGGTCGCACCGATAAGCATCAACAGAACAATGACTTCGATGAACGCCAGGGCCCCGCGCGCCCACGCAAAGAATAGCCAGGTCCACAGTGCGTTCGCTGCCAACTGGGCACCGAAGAGAAGGTAGGGCGTCATGCCGCGCGTGAGCCTGGCTTCGCGCCAGACGAGCCAGGCGGATATTCCGATGAGCAAGTAAAGACAGGTCCACGCCGGACCAAAAAGCCAGGCGGGTGGCGCCCACGCGGGACGCACGAGACCTTGGTAGAACGCAGCTGCGTCGATGGAAGCGATTGCGCCAATGCCGCCGGCCGCGAACGTGGCGAGAAGGAAGACCGCAAGCGAAGGAAGTGATGACCGGATGGGCAATGGCATGGTCCGTCGCGTTCGCAGCCGAAATTCGGTTGGCATGTCCATACGGTCAACTGGCCCGCACTTCATACACCCCGAGCTTGCGATGCAATGGCGCCTCGTCCGCCAGAAACAGGAATGCCGGCGCCGACGCCGAGTTGTTGACCAGCGTCACCGCCGTGTACCCCGGCGCGCAGCAGGTATCGGCCTCGACCAGGGCAAAGCGCTGATCTTCCACTTGCACCGTTGCAGCGCCCTCTATCGTATGGAACACCGTGGCCGGTGAGCGCGCCGGCAGCAGCAAGGTCTGGCCCGGCCGCAGCATGAGCGCGTAAAAGCCCAGGATGTTCTGTGCGTCGCTACCAGTCTCGGGGTTGGTATAGGTGATCTGCACAGCCTCCATGTCCGGCTGGTCCTGCGCCAGGCCCAGCAGCGCCGCGCGGGCCTGCTCCCAGGGATAACGCAGCAGCGGATAGGCCTTGCCGGAGCGGCCGAATACGGGTGTGGGCAACAAGCCACCGTGGGCGTATGCGTGGTCACTGCGGCCGGGCTTCACCGCCTGCCGGCTGCCATTGACGTGGTAACTGGCCTCCATGTAATAGACCAGCGGCAGGTCCAGCACGTCGAGCCAGATCACCGGCTGGTCACCGTCATGGCCGTGTTCGTGCCACAGGCCGGTCGGCGTGAGGATCAGGTCGCCGCGGCGCATGGTGCACTTCTCGCCGTCCACCGTGGTCCAGGCGCCTTCCCCTTCAACCACCATGCGTACCGCGTTGGGTGTGTGGCGGTGCGAGGGCGCCCATTCGCCTGGCAGCAGCAACTGCATGCCCAGGTAGATCGCAGCGCTGGCCTGCATCTTGTCCAGGCCGTGGCCGGGGTTGGCCAATACCAGCACGCGCCGCTCGGCCTTTTCGATGGGCGTGAGTTCACCGGCCTGCAGCAGCAGCGGCCGGATCGCGGCATAGGGCCAATGGGTGGCGCGGGTGTTCTGCCGGGGCTTGCCGGCCGGCAACAGCGCGCGCAGGCTGGGCCACAGGGGCACGAGGTTGTGCGCGGTCAGCGCCTGGCGGTATTCCAGCGGCAGGTCTTCGAGGCGGGCGAGGTCAGTCATGGTCAGGAGGGCTCAGGTGGAAAGTTGATGCAACGTCCGTCAGGAAGGCCGGCGCATCTTGAAGCGCTGCTCCGGACCCACGCTGAAGTAGTCCGCCGGGCCGCCGCCGCGCATCGCGGGGTGCGCCAGACCGGTGTCAAACACAC
>JANNDB010000093.1:0-11701 GCA_031387285.1 Betaproteobacteria bacterium
CGTCGCGCGCACCCGCGCCATGCCAAGTTCCTCAGCCTCACGCACGTCCAGCTCAAGCGCGCCCCGGTCTTCCTTTGGCGTTGCCAAAGTCGCCAGCGCGCTGTCCCGGCCAATCAGCCATAGTGCGGTCGAAAGCACACCAAGGCTCACGCTGGGTTCGCCGGCCTCCAGGCGCAGCAGCGTCGGGACGCTTATTCCAATTCGCCTGGCCCACGTCTTGAGCGACTCCTTGCGGCGAAGCCTGGCCACTGCCAGATCGGCTCCGAGCTGCTCAAGCGCCGCGACAGTTGACGGCGGCATCTGGGTGAGTGCAGAGGATGCCTTTGTCATAACATATAGTTTATCGATTTGTCATAATTCAGTAAAGTATATGTTATGTCATTGCTGCGTGGTGCCTCGTGTTTCAACGCAGTGCAAGCGCCAGCCGCCGCAGCCCGCGCCCTGCGTCCCACTGCCACAGGCCTGCGGCGGCATCCCACGCGATCGTCGCCGTGTCGCCTGCGGCCACAGCGCGCACGCCATCCATCAGACGCGATGGTGGTGCGTCGGTGCATGAAGGAAAGTGGGCGGTGCCAGACCTGAAACAACGCTCGGCCGCCTGCAGGCCAGTCTATCGGTCGTTCAGGCATACCTTGGAAGGTTGGCAATGTGGCGCCAGCTTCGGCAACTCGATTACCCGTACCCGGCCGGATAGAGAAGTCGCCTACGAGCGCTTCGCGAGACCCGCGTTGACAATCCGAATGCGCTACTTCGAGAACCAACCGTAGACGCGCTGGCGCATGCGCTCCAGGAAACCCGCGCGCTCCACGCCAGCAAGCGCGACGACCGGCGCCTCCCCGAGTGGCTTGCCATTGGCGGTGGCGACGACCTTGCCAATCACGGCACCCTTGGCAATCGGCGCCTCCAGGCCCGGGTTCAGCGAGACCGAGGTAGTGACCGCGGCGCCTTGTTGCTTGGGTATTACCAGCGTCCACGTCTGTGCAACGCCCGCCGCCACATCGGGCGCCACGCCGTACAGCACCTTGGCGGTCGCCAGTGTCGCGCCGGCCTGCGCCGGCGTCGCTTGCTCGAAGTTGCTGTAGGCCCAGTTGAACAGCACCCGGGTCTGGGCAGCTCGGGCTTGCGCGCTGTTCGCGTTCATGATGACCGAGATCAGGCGCATCCCGTTTCGCTTGGCCGATGCGGTCAGGCAGTAACCGGCTTCCTCCGTGTGCCCCGTCTTGAGTCCGTCGACCGTCGGATCGGTGTACAGCAACACGTTGCGATTACCCTGCTTGATGCCGTTGTAGGTGAACTCGCGCTCCGCGTAGATGGGGTAGTACTCGGCGCTGTTGCGGATGATCGTCTGCGCAAGCACGGCGAGGTCGCGTGCCGAAGCCTTGTGGTTCGGGTCTGGCAGCCCTGCTGAATTTTCGAAGTGGGTATGCGTCATGCCCAGCTTCGCCGCTTCGGCGTTCATCATGGCGACGAAACCGGCTTCCGAGCCGCCGATGTGCTCGGCCAACGCCTTCGAGGCGTCGTTCCCGCTGGCGATGACGACCCCGCGCAGCATGTCCATCAGGGAGGCTTGCGCGTTGAGCGGAACGAACATGCAGCTGTCGCCATCCTTGCCGCCGCGGCACCAGGCGCTCAGGCTCATGGTGACCCGCTCGTCGGGCTTGAGCTTGCCGCTCTTGAGCCCTTGTTCCACCAGGTAGCTGGTCATCATCTTGGTGAGCGACGCGGGCGGAAGCGGTTCGTCCGGATTGGATGAGGCGAGGATCTGCCCTGTGCTGTAGTCCATCAGGACCCACGACTTGTTGGCGAGCAGCGGCACCGGGCGTCCGTTTGCGTCGGTGGTCATCGCCGGTTCGGTGGATGCGGCCGGCTTGGGCTTGTGGGCTGCTGCGCTGGGCTTGCGATGCACCGCGCCGGAAGCAGTCCCGGCCAGGCCGAAGAGGATCGCGGTTGCAAGGATGGAAGAGAGCAGAGGGGCAGTGCGGAGACTGAGGGTCATTGCGAGATGTTTCCTGAAGAAGCCAGTCAGATACCGGCTGTGCGTTGGCTGCTCATGGGTTGCCGAGGTAGTCTCGCTTGCCGATCTCCACGCCGTTGTGGCGCAGGATGTTGTAAGTGGTGGTTACGTGGAAGTAGAAGTTGGGGATCGCGTGGCCGAGCAGGAACTGCATGCCTTTGTAATGCGTCTCCTTGTCGCCCCGCTTGGTGACGATGGCCTTGTCTTCGGTGCCATCGATCTGTGTCGCGGATACCGTCTGGATGAAGGCAACCGTCTTGGCGATACGTGCCTTCAGGTCGGCAATCGTCTTTTCGCTGTCCTCGTAAACCGGGGCATCGATGCCCGCCAGGCGCGCCACCACACCTTTGGCGGTGTCGCAGGCAATCTGCACCTGCGTGGTCAGGGGCAACATGTCGGGGAACAGGCGATAGCCGGTCAAGGTCGCATCGGCGATCTTTTTCGCGTCGATGTGGGCCTGTGTCTTGTCCAGGATGTTGGACAGATTGCCGAGGATGTTGGCGAAGCGTGGCACGCTGGCCTGGTACATGGAGATGGTCATGGGGATTCCTTCTACTGGTTAATGCGGGGGGGGGGGGTGGACGTCGATGGTAGTCGCAAGTGGGACTCGCCCCGCGTTGCCGCCAATACCCCACCGCTAATGAAAGAACTTCCCGGCTGCGATCAGCGTGCGGTATACGCCCCAAGCCAGCGGAATGCTGACCGCCGCCCACGCCAGCGCCACGACCGTCGGCGATGTGGCGGCGCTTCCGTGGCCCGTTGCGCCCGCCAGGGCGGCTTCGGCCGCCGTTGCCTTTTCGCGCGCGAGGTGCTTCTCTTCGGCCAGTTCCGCGTCCGTCATGAACCACTTGTCGGCCAGCGGGCGAACCATCAGGTTGCAGAGGAGTCCGATCACGAGCATTCCTGCGAGGATGTACATGGTCTGGTTATAGACCTGCTCGCGTGCAATTCCCAGGCTGAGCTGGTAGTCGCGCATGTAGTTCACCACCACCGGCCCCAGGATGCCGGCTGTCGCCCACGATGTCAGCAGGCGGCCATGGATGGCGCCCACCATCTGCATCCCGAACAGGTCGGCAAGGTAGGCCGGCACCGTGGCGAACCCGCCGCCGTACATGGACAGGATGATGCACGCCGCAGCCACGAAGGCCAGCTGGTTGCCGGCAGCTGCGGTGGAGGGCAGGCTGGCGTACATGACGCCGCCCAGCACGAAGAACACCCCATAGGTCATCTTGCGGCCGAGCTTGTCCGAGAGGCTGGCCCAGAAGAAACGCCCGCCGATATTGAACAGGGACAGCAGGGCGGCGAACCCTCCCGCGACACCGGCGATCGCCGCAAGTTGCGCCTTGTCGAGCTCGCCGAACTTCTGCGGCACACCGATCAGGCTGCCGCCGAACACTTCCTGCAGCATGGGGGATGCCATGCCGATAACGCCGATACCAGCGCTCACATTCATCAACAAAACCATCCAGAGCAGCCAGAACTGCGGAATGCCCCAGACCTTGCTCACGTGCACATGGCGCTGGGTGATCATGGCGCTGGCTTTGGCTGCGGGCGGCGTCCAGCCGGCCGGTTTCCAGCCTGCTGGCGGGACGCGGTAGCCGAACGCGCCGCCGAGCATGAAAACGAAGTACACGAGGGCCATCACGACAAAGGTTTGCAGCACGCCGACGCCGGTGGCCGTCGCGAAGTGCTTCATCAGGTCCACCGCCAAGGGCGAGCCGATCATCGCTCCGCCGCCAAAACCCATGATGGCCATTCCGATCGCCATGCCGCGCCGGTCAGGGACCCACTTGATCAGGGTCGAGACCGGTGAGATATAGCCCAGGCCCAACCCTACCGGAGCATTCAAGCCCACCGTTGAAACCCCTCCACCGCCTCCATCAGCGCGTTGCGAACCCCGGCCTCCGCGGTCGAGTGGCTCCCATCCTCGACGATCACCAGCCGGGCCTGTGGCCAGGCCCGCGCCAGTGCAATAGCACCGTCGATGGGGGCAATCATGTCGTAGCGCCCGTGAACGATCACCCCGGGGACATGGCGGAACCGGGCCACGCCGCGCAGCAGCTCGCCCTCGGCCAGGAAGGCCTCGTGGCGCACATAGTGCTGCGCGATGCGCGCCACCGCCAGGGTCTGCAGGCCCGGCGGCGCGACATCGTCCGTGGCGGGCAGCAGCGTGGAGAGTTTCTGGTCGTAGCTGCGCCACGCGATTGCCGCCGGCATGTGGACGGCAGGATCGGGGTCCGTCAGACGCCGGCCGTAGGCAGCGACCACATCCGCGCGCTCGTCGGGGGCCAAGTGGCCGACGAAAGCCTCCCAAGGCTCGGGGAAGACGCGCCGCACGTCGTGCATCCACCAGGCGATGTCCTGCCGACGGGCCAGCCAGACGCCGCGCAGGATCAGGCCGGCACAGGCTTGTGCGTGCGCGGCCGCGTAGGCCAGGGCCAGCGTCGAGCCCCAGGAGCCGCCGAACACGACCCAGCGTGTGATAGCCAGATGGTTGCGCAGGGTCTCGATGTCGGCCACCAGGTGCTGCGTGGTGTTTGCCACCAGCGATCCGGTCGGCGTCGAGCCGCCCGCGCCACGCTGGTCGAACAGCACGATGCGCCAGCGCCGCGAGTCGAAGAAGCGGCGCTGCTCGGGCTTGCAGCCGCTGCCCGGACCGCCGTGCAGGAACAGCACGGGCTGGCCGTCGGGATTGCCGGACACCTCGTAGCGCAGCTGGTGGCCGTCGCCAACGTCGAGCATGCCCGTCTGAAAGGGCTCGATGGGGGGATGGAAGGGCCGCATTGGGGGCACGGCGGTGTCGCGGATCATGGCGCCATTCTGCCGCCGAGGGCGCAGCAACGCCGCCCGGCTCAGCGGATCGCGATGGCGCCCAGTCCGACGGTGGAGGACACTGTGGCCGGCGCAAGTGGCACCAAGGCGCCGCCGACCGGGATGGCGTATTGCGAGAGCGTGCCGCTGTTGGCATTGCCGACGTACACGAATGCAGCCGTGGGATCGACCGCCACAGAAACCGGCAGGTTGCCAGTGGCCACCGTGGGCGTACCGAGCGGCGACAGGCTGCCGTCGAGCGCGATAACGTACTGCGACACCGTGTCGCTATCGCGGTTCACGACATAGACAAAACGCCCCAGCGGATCGACCACAACGCTGACCGGACGAATCTGCGTGGCCACGGGCGCCGCAACCGGGCTCAGGCTGCCGTCGAGCGAGATGGCAAATTGCGACAGCGAATTGCTGCCGCTGTTGGCGACATAGGCGAACCGTCCGGATGGATGGATGGCGATGCTGGCGGGGGTGGTGTCGGTCAGCACCAGCGGCGTCAGCATGGCTTGCAGGCTGCCGTCTGCGCCCACGTTGTACTGCGACAGGTTGGCGCCGCCGCTGTTGGCGACGTATGCAAAGCGGCCGTTCGGCGTCACCGCCACACTGGCCGGCGCAGAGCCCGCGTTGACCAACGCCGTCGGCAGGGGCGCCAGCCCGCCGCCTACAGCCACCGCGTACTGGGAGATGTTGTTGCCGGAGCGGTTCACGACGTAGGCGAAGCGTCCGGTGGGATCAAGCGCCACACCGGCTGGCGCAACGCCGGTCAGCACGGTAGCGGTGGGCAATGGCGCCAGGCTGCCGTTGTCGGCCAGCGCAAACTGCGAGACGGTGTTGCCGGCGATGTTGGTCACATAGGCAAATCCACCGCTGGCGTGCACGGCGATTCCCGATGGTCCGGCTCCGCTCGGCGTGCTCGCTGCGGCGCTCAGCGCACCGCCGGCCGCTACGCTGAACGCCGACACCGCGTTGCCCACAGGGTCCGCGACAAAGGCCGTGCGCGTTACGTCGCGGCAGCTGACGGTGACGTTGGTGATGTCGTTGGTCGTCGTGGTGCCCTGCCCGTTGGTGACAGTGCAGGCCTGCGTGGGCCCGGAGGGCGCGCGCGCAACCGTGACCGAGTAAGCAGTCGCTGCCGGCACCGGCGTGGCGAATGTCGCCGTGCCGTTGGCGGCGACGGCCAGCGCATCGGCGCCCACGTTCTGTAGCAGCAGGCCGCCGCCATTGAGCCCACTCACGGTGATACGGACCTGGAACGGGCCGACACTGCCGCCTCCGCCCCCCGCATCACCGCCACCTCCGCATCCGGCCAGCAACCCCGCAACCAGCAGCAGCGAGGGCAAACGGCGCATTGTCGACGTGACGGCATATGCGGGACGATGGGGCGTACGGACTTGGGTCATCGCAACAAGATAGGCCAACTGGCAGGGAAACACTGTGCGACAGGACACATTGGAATCAAGACAACGCCGATGTCGATCATGCTGCAGCAGCCGCCACTCAGCGCGGCTCGCTGCTCGACATCACGCGGGCTTGCCGCTGGTACGTCCAATATGCCCAGGCCCAGTCCAGCAGCACTACCACGCGATTGCGGAACCCGATCAAGAAATATACGTGCGCGAACAGCCAGAACAGCCAGGCCGGATAACCGCTGAAGCGCACGGCGCCGAGGGGCGTCGCCAGGTCCACCACCGCGGAGTTGCGTCCTATGGTGGCGAGGTTGCCGTAGTCGCGGTAACGAAAAGCCTGTGTGGCCTGGCCGGCCAGGCGCTGCAGCACGTTCTTCGCGGCACAGCGCCCCATCTGTTTTGCCGCCGGTGAGACGCCGGGCACCGGGGCGGGCGCGCGCCCCGGCAGGTGGCTTTTGGCGGCGGCAAGATCGCCCACCACCTGGATCTCGGCAAAACCGGCAAGGCTCAGGTCCGGTTCCACCAGCAGGCGGCCGGCGCGGTCCGTCGCGACGCCAGTTTCCTGTGCAAGTTGCCGGCCCAGTGGCGAGGCCGCCACGCCAGCGGCCCACACGACACAGGCGCTGGGAATGCGCTGCGTGATCTGCTTGCCGCCTTCCTGCAGCTGCACGTCCAGTCCGCCGCCATCGATCCCGGTGACACGGGTGTCCAGGCGCACCTGCACGCCAAGGTGTTCCAGTTGCTCTTTCGCGCGCCGGCTCAGGGTCTCGGGCATGGCCTGCAGTAAACGTGCGCCGCCTTCGAGCAACAGGACGCGGGCACGTGAAGGATCAATACGGCGGAACTCGCCGGGCAGCGTGTGGCGCGCAATCTCGGCCAGCGTGCCGGCCATTTCGACGCCGGTCGGTCCTGCGCCGATCACCACGAAGGTCAACAAGGTTTCCTGCCGCTGCGCGTCGGTCTCGCGCTCTGCAGCTTCGAATGCGACAAGGATGCGCCGACGGATCTCGAAGGCGTCTTCCAGCGTCTTGAGCCCGGGCGCGTGGGCTGCCCAGGTGTCGTTGCCGAAGTAGCTGTGGGTTGCGCCTGCCGCAACGATCAGATGGTCGTAGGGCAACTCGTCACCACCCGCAAGGCAGACACAGCGCCGCCGGGCGTCCACGCGCTGCACCTCGGCGAGCAGGGTGGTGAGGTTGGACTGGCTGCGAAATAGGTGCCGGATCGGCGCGGCAATGGCCGGCGCCGACAGGCCGGCGGTGGCCACCTGGTAGAGCAGCGGCTGGAACAGGTGGTGGTTGGTGCGGTCCACCAGCGTCACCTGCACGGCGGCCTGCTTTAGGGCGCGCGCGGCTTCGAGGCCGCCAAAGCCGCAACCGATGATCACGACGCGTGGCAATGTGGGAGCGACCGGCGTTGGCATACAGCGTCATTCCTTTGGAAGATGGATGCCGGCTTCGGTCACCACGAAATCCATGGCGATGTCATGGGGCTGCGGGAAAATCGTGGCTATGCGGCTCAGCTCGAACGCCACGCCGATCTTGATGACCGGCCGTTGCCGCAGCGCGGCCAGTGTGCGGTCGTAGTAACCGCCGCCATAGCCCAGCCGGAAGCAGCGCGCATCAAAGCCGACAGGCGGCATCAGCACCGTGTCTGGAGTAAGCAGGTCCGTGCCTTGCGGCACCGGCAGGCCGAACACCCCGGGCCGGGTCGCCACACCCGGCCACCACTCCCGAAACTGCAGTGGCTGGCCCGTACCCACCACAACAGGCAAGGCGCTGCGCACCCCGCGCTCGCGCCACTGGCGCAGCACGTGGCGCGGGTCGTACTCGCCCTTGAATGGCCAGTACAGGGCCACGACCGCACCCGGCTCCGGTGAAAACCGTGCCAGCAGTGTCTGCGTGACCGCAGCCTGATGCTGCGCGCGCAGTGCCGTCGCCATGCCCATGCGCAGTGCCAGCAGGCGGGCGCGCTCGGTCTGCCGCCATGTGCCCGATTCTTCGTAAAGAGCCATGCCGCACAGCATACCGCGGCCGCCAGGCGCGCCAGCCCTCTACCGCACCGTGTCTGATGCGGCTAAGATGGTCCGCATGAAACGCCTCTTTGTGCGCAGCCTCGCCGCCGTGTCGTGCCTGCTCTCGATTGCCGCGGCCGGTCACGCCGCCTGCGAGGACAAACCCGCCGCGGGCGTGAACTGGACCGATTGCGAAAAGCACCGCCTGATCTTGCGCAAGGTCGAACTGCAAGGCGCCAAACTCGTCAACGCCGACATGAACGGTACCGATCTGGAGGGGGCCAATCTGTCCGGCGCGGATCTGTCGCGTGCGAGCGTGGACCGCGTGCGCCTGAGCGGGGCTGACCTGTCGCGCGCCAAACTCATGCAGCTGAGCGGCTACCGCAGCAACTTCAACAAGGCCAAGCTGGTCGGTGCCGACCTGACCAAGGCGGAGATGGCGCGCTCCCAGTTTGCCGGAGCCGATTTCACCGGGGCCAATATGGTCAAGGCCGAGTTTCAGCGGGCCTCGATGGAGGGCGCCGTGCTCAAGGGCGCCAACCTGGGTGGTGCCGATCTGGCGCGCGCCAACCTTGTGAACGCGCAGCTGGCCGGAGCCCGGATGGCGCAGGCGCGGCTGTACCTGGCGCGGATCGAAGGTGTCGACCTGTCGGCGGCGCTGGGTCTGACGCAGGCGCAGCTTGACTCCGCCTGTGGCGACAAGAAGACGCAGCTGCCCAAGGGGCTCAAGCTGCCTGCCACCTGGCCCTGCGCCAAGGATGATTGACTGGAGGAAACCCCGTGTTCGAGACCACCATCGCCGGCAGCCTGCCCAAACCGCACTGGCTGGCCGAGACCAACAAGCTCTGGCCGCAGTGGGCCGGGCAGGGCGACGCGCTGCTACAGGCCAAGGCGGACGCCACGCTGTTGTGGATCAAGGCGCAGGAAGACGCAGGGCTGGACATCATCGGCGACGGTGAGCAGGCGCGGCAACACTTCGTGCATGGCTTTGTGGAACAGGTGGGTGGCATCGACTTTGTGAACAAGGTCACCATGGGCATCCGCAACAACCGCTACGACGCCCAGGTGCCGCAGGTGGTGGGGCCGCTCACGCTCAAGGGGCGTGTCCATGCCTTCGAGGCGCGGTTGCTGCGCGCCCATACCCAGCGGCGCATCAAGTTCACGCTGCCTGGTCCCATGACCATCGTCGATACGGTGGCGGACCGGTACTACGGTGACCGAGTCCAGCTGGCGATGGCTTTCGCGGAGTTGCTCAACCAGGAAGCGCTGGCCCTGCGCGAGGACGGGGTGGACATCATCCAGTTCGACGAGCCTGCCTTCAACGTCTACATGCAGGACGCAGCGGATTGGGGCGTGAAGGCGTTGGAGCGCGCGGCGCAGGGCCTTGCGCGTGAAGCTGCGCCGGGTGTGCGTTCCTGTACCACTGCCGTTCATATCTGTTATGGCTATGGCATCAAGGCCAATACCGACTGGAAGCAGACGCTGGGTCAGCAGTGGCGCCAGTACGAGCAGGTGTTTCCAGCGCTGGCGGCCAGCAGCATCAGCCAGGTCAGCCTGGAGTGTTACCACTCCAAGGTGCCGCTGGAGCTGATGATGCTGCTCAAGGGCAAGGACGTGATGGTGGGCGTGATCGACGTGGCCAGCGAGGAGGTGGAGACACCCGAGCAGGTGGCCGGCACGATCGGCTCCGCGCTCAAGTTCGTTCCCGCAGAGCGCCTCTTCCCGTGTACCAACTGTGGGCTGGCGCCGATGCGCCGTGACATCGCGATACGCAAGCTCGAGGCGCTGGGCCTGGGCGCCGCCCTGGCGCGCACGCGGTACCTGTGAACACGCGCCTGCCCGCCAACGCCTTGCAGGCGGCGCCCGCGCACCCGATCCCGGACCGCGCGGGGGGCAACGCTTACCTGGATGATCCCGAGCTGGAGTCGCTGCTCGGCGTGTACATGGCAGCGGACCTGCTCGCCCATCTGCGCCCGCATCTGGCGCGCCTGGGTGAACTGGTGGCGGGCGATCTCGATGCGCTGGCGCACCAGGCCGATCAGAACCCGCCCACGCTGCAACACCGCTCGCGCACCGGCCTGGATGTGCAGCGTATCCACAAACACCCGGCCTATGTGGAGATGGAGAAACTCGCCTTCGGTACCTATGGGCTGGCCGCCATGTCGCACCGGCCGGGGGTGCTGGGCTGGCCTGCCACCATGCCACCCGTGGCCAAGTACGCCCTGAGCTATCTGTTTGTGCAAGCAGAGTTCGGCCTGTGCTGCCCGCTGTCGATGACCGATTCCCTCACGCGCACCTTGCGCAAGTTTGGCGACCCGGCGCTGGTGCAGCGGTATCTGGCGGACCTGACCACGCAGGACGTGGATGCCCTGTCGCAGGGCGCCATGTTCATGACCGAGCAGGGCGCCGGCTCGGACGTGGCAGCCACCGCCACGCGCGCCGTGCTCGACGCGGACGACCCCGGCCGCGTGTGGCGCCTGCACGGTGACAAGTGGTTCTGTTCCAACCCCGATGCGGCGCTTGCCATGGTGCTGGCGCGCACCGAAGGCGCAACGGCCGGCATGGGCGCCATCTCGCTGTTCCTGATGCCGCGCACGTTGCCGGACGGCACGCCCAACAGCTACCGCATCGTGCGCCTCAAGGACAAGCTGGGCACGCGCTCCATGGCCAGTGGCGAGATTCGCCTGGAGGGCGCACGCGCCTGGCTGGTGGGTGAGCAGGGCCGCGGCTTTATACAGATGGCCGACATGGTGAACAACTCGCGCCTGTCCAACGGCATGCGCGCAGCGGGCCTGATGCGCCGCGCCGTGGCCGAAGCGATGTACGTCGCGCGCCATCGCGAGGCATTCGGACGGCGCCTGATCGACATGCCGCTGATGCGAAAGCAGCTGGCCAAGATCATGCTGCCGATGGAACAGGCCCGCAGCATGATGTTCCAGGCCGCGCAGGCGCTGGTGCGCGCGGATGCGGGCGAGGACGGCGCGTACCCGCTGGCGCGTTTGCTCACGCCGCTCATCAAGTTCCGCGCCTGCCGCGACGCGCGCCGAGTGGCCGGGGACGCGATGGAGGTGCGCGGCGGCTGCGGCTACATAGAGGAATGGGGCGACCCGCGCATCCTGCGCGACGCGCACCTGGGCTCGATCTGGGAAGGCACCAGCAACATTGTGGCGCAGGACGTGATCCGCGCGATCCGCCGCGAAGGCGCCTTGCCGGTCTGGCGTGCGCATCTGGAGGGGCTGCTGGCGCAGTCGGACTGGCATGACGAGCCGCGCGCAGTGCTTGCAGGCGTTGTCGACCGCGTCCAGGCGCTCGCGCAAACTGCAGCGCAAGACGGACAGGAATCTTTGGCGCGCCAGGCCGCCACAGCGCTGTACCACCTGAGCACGGCCGTTGTGATGGGCTGGGAGTCAACGCGTACCCGCTCGACCCGGCGCATGCTGCTGG
>JANNDB010000128.1:0-12393 GCA_031387285.1 Betaproteobacteria bacterium
GATCTCGACGACCAGTTCACCCGCTGTCACGGCCTCACCGACCTGCTTGACCCAGCGGATCAGCTTGCCCTCGCTGACCGTGAGGTCGCCAAACGGCATCATCAGGGGCTCACCGGCGACGGTCTGCGCCGCAGTGGCTGGCGCTGGGCCCGGCGCAGCAACCGCCGCCACGGGCGCTGCCGCACGGGCTGGCACGGCGCTGGCGGTCGCCGCCGCGGGCCGGTGCAAACCGCTGCGCGCGCGCCGCGGTGCTTCGGCCACTCCGGCCAGCACCTGCTGGGCGGCGTGCACGATGGCGTCCACATTGATCAGCATCGCGCGCTCCAGCGAGGGTGCGAACGGATGGGTCATGGCATCGGTATGCAGGCGCGCCACCGGCGCATCGAGGTAGTCGAAGGCCAGCTCGTTCATGGCCTGGCCGAGTTCCGCGCCCACGCCACACATGGACCAGCCTTCGTCGGCCACCAGCAGGCGGCCGGTCTTGCGCACGCTGGTGGCCACCGTGTCCACGTCCAGCGGCTGGATGGTGCGCAGGTCGATCACCTCGCAGGAGATTCCCTGCTGCTGCAGTTTCTCGGCAGCCTGCAGCGCCAGCAGCACGATCTGGCCTGCACTGGCAATCGTGAGATCGGTACCGGCGCGCGCGATGCGCGCCAGGCCAAACGGCACCAGATGGTCCCCCGAGGGCACCTCTCCCTTGGTGGCGAACAGCGCCTTGGGCTCCAGCATGAGCACAGGGTCGCCCGCGCGCAACGCAGTCTTCATCAAGCCCTTGGCATCGGCCGGATTGGACGGCACGCAGACGATCAGCCCGGGTACGTGGGCCCACATCGGGTGGTACATGCCGCTGTGGTGCGGCCCGGCGGAACGCACTGCGCCAGCGCCGACCCGGATCACCAGCGGCGCCTGCATCTGCCCGTTGCTCATGTAGCGCAGCTTGGCCGCCTGCAGCACGATCTGGCCGGCCGCCTCGAACAGGAAGTCGGCGAACATCAGGTCGGCCACGCAACGCACGCCGGTGGCGGCGGCGCCGAGGCCTGCGCCGGTGAAACCCAGCTCGGAAATCGGCGTGTCGACCATTCGCGCCGCGCCAAACTCCTGGTACAGGTTCTTGGTGTGCGCGAAGGTGCCGCCGCGCTCCCCGGTGCCTTCACCGAAGTACATGATCAGCGGGTCGCGCCGCATCTCCTCGGCCAACCCGTCACGCACGGCGTCGAGCCAGCCGGTGGTCACGGTCACGTGGTTGTCGGTGCTGGCGGCAGCAATGGCGGCCGGTGGGTTGATCGGTTCGGCATAGATGTGCCGGGCCACCGTGGCCGGGTCGGGTTCGGGCGAATTGCGTGCGAATTCAATGGCACCGGCCACCTGGGCCTTGACGCGGTTCTCGATCGCGTCAAGCTCCTCCTGAGTGGCCAGGCCGAGCGGCAGCAGCGTCTGCTCGCGCACCATGCGGATCGGGTCGCGCCGGGCCCAGGCATCGACTTCGGCTTGTGACCGGTAGGTGCCGGTGACCGAGTCGCCTTCGTGGTGCGCCACCACGCGGTAGGTCTTGATCTCGATCAGCGTCGGGCCTTCGCCTCCGCGCGCGCGGGCTACCGCCTGCTGCATCACGGTCCACACCGCCAGCAGGTCATTGCCGTCGACTGCCACACCGGGTATGCCGTAGGCCGCGGCCCGGGTGGCGATCTCCGGGTTGAGTGTGGCCGTATTCAAAGGCGTCGCCGTTGCGTACAGGTTGTTTTCACAGACGAAGATGGCGGGCGCCTTCTGGATACCGGCGTAGTTGAGGGACTCATGGAACGCCGCATGGTTGGTGGCGCCGTCGCCGAAAAATGCCACGCCGATGTCGTCCGTCCCACGTGCACGTGCGCCCAGGCCCACGCCCACCGCAGACGGAATGCCGCCGCCAACCAGGCCATTCGTGCCGAACAGGCCGCAGGAAGGGTCATACAGGTGCATGGTGCCGCCGCGTCCGCCACAGCATCCGTCGCGTTTGCCGTACAGCTCGGCCATCAGGGTGTTCGGATCGATGCCCTTGGCCAGGGCATGGCCGTGGCCGCGGTGCGTGCTGGTGATCCAGTCGGTCTTGCGCAGGTGCGCGCAGACGCCCACACCGGAAGCCTCCTGCCCGATATAGAGGTGCAGGAAGCCCGGCGTCTCGCCCTTGCGGCAAGCCACCTGGGCTGCCAGCTCGAAGCGGCGCAGCAGCAGCATCTGCTCATACAGGCGCAGCAACTCGGCGGGGGTCAGCCCCGCTGGCAGCACACCCGACGCAGTATTCACTATCCGATCGTTCATGCCGTCCTCGATTCTCAGAAGTCGCGGCTGATGCCGGCCGTCCAGCCGCCATCCACCGTCAATACGTGCCCCGTGATGTAGGAACTTTCGGGCGCCGCCAGGAACAAGACGGCGTGCGCCATTTCCTGGGTCGTGCCCGGGCGCCCCATCGGGATGTGCGCCATCAGGCGCTGGTGCAGGCTTTGCGCCTCGCTGCCGGCGTTCAGGATCCACTTTTCCCATCCCGGCGTATGCGTGGAGCCCGGGGCCACGGCATTCACCAATACACCGTCGGCGGCGAGTTCCAGCGCCATGGATTTGGTGAGCGCGACAACACCCCCCTTGGCGGCGATGTACGAGCTTTGCAGGCGCGCCGGCATCAGCCCGAGCACCGACGCGATATTGATGATGCGACCGGCTTTTTGCCGCCGCATCACCGCGGACACGGCGCGGCTCATCAGGAATACGCCGGTCAGGTCGATCCCGATCAACGTATGCCAGGCCTCGACATCGAACGCGTCTATCGTCTTGCGTCCGGCAGCCGGCACACCGATGCCGGCGTTGTTGACGAGGATGTCGATGCGGCCGAACTGCTGCACCACACGTGCCACACCGGCGTCGATGCTGGCGGCGTCCGCCACGTCCAGCGCGAAGGCGGCGGCGCCTGCGCCTTTTGCCGATGCAGCCTCGGCTGTCGCGCCATCGACGTCGGTGTACACCACACTGGCACCGTTGCGCCCCAAGGTATCGGCAATGGCCTGTCCGATGCCCTGCCCTGCACCCGTGACCAGCGCGACCTTGCCCGCCAATTCCACCTTCATCGTGACTGTCTCCGTTATGCAGCCTGACTGACCTGCCCACCGTTGGCGGTGGTGCATCTGCATTTTCAGATTATTATAATAATATAAGCAGGCAAAACAAGCAAGCAGCACGCAGCGAGCACAGCGCGCCTGCGTTGGGCGCCCTCAGCGGCAAAGCACGGCGGGGTCAGTTCGGACGCTGTTGGCCGTAACTGCGAAACTTCACGAGCACCCGCGCAATTTCCTCATCGTCGAGCAAGGGCGGCGTGCCCAGTGCCAGGCTGAGGATGTACTGTTGAGCCAGTTCCTCGACCGTGACCGCCAGCGCCAAGGCGCGCGGCAAGGAGCTCTCTGCAGCGATCACACCGTGGTGCGCCAGCAGACAGGCCTTGCGGCCTTGCATGGCCTTGAGCGCGTTGTCCGACAACGCCTGCTCGCCAAACGTGGCGTACTCGGCGCACCGGATATCGGCCCCGCCCGCAGCCGCAATGCGGTAATGGATGGCCGGTATGCCGCGCGCGTGGATGGACAGCGCGGTGGCATGCATCGAGTGGGTGTGCACGACGGCGTTGAACTCACGCCGATGGAACAGGATGTCCCTGTGGAAGCGCCATTCGCTTGAAGGCAAGGTATCGCCGGCAAAGGAGCCGTCCCAGAACATCTGCACGACCTGCTCCGGACGCATCTGGTCATAGGCGATGCCGGTCGGGGAGATCAGAAAACCCTCATCGTGTCGCACGCCCACGTTGCCCGAGGTGCCCTTGGCCACCCCAAGCCGGCCCATGTCGCGGCAGGTTTGCACCACCGCCTCACGCAGCGCCTGTGCATCGGCGCTCATTTCGACGCACTCTCGGCCTGCGCAAACCGCACCAGCAACTGCATGACCCGCTCCATCGCCGCTTCGCGCGTTGCGCGCAATTCGGCGCGCGAGATTCCGTTGCGACTGTCACCCAGGCCGGCAGCGTGGTTCACGATCGGACACAGGGCTGCGTAATCCAGGTCCAGCTCCCGCGCCAGGCCGGCCTCCGGCATCATGGTCTGACCGACCAGATCGCAACCATCACGGGCGAGCGCACGAATCTCGGCGGCAGTCTCCAGCCGGGGCCCGTTGAAACACGCATAACAGCCGCCGTCGTAGACGGCAACCTTCGCGACCAACGCGGCACGCAGGAGACTTTGGCGCAACGCATCGGTGAACGGGATCGTGAAATCGACATGTACGACGGGCTCTTCTGACAGTCCGTCCGACAACGTGTGCTCCCGGCCATAGGTGTAGTCGATGATCTGATCCGGACAAACAATGGTGCCCGGACCAAATCGGTCGGCCAGACCACCCGAGGTGCAGATGGCAACAACGCTGGTGACTCCCAGCTTGCGCAGGGCCCACAGGTTCGCCCGGTAGTTGATCTTGTGCGGCGGCAACATGTGGGGGTTGCCGTGCCGGGGGAGAAAGGCAAACTCGCGCCCGCCGATCACCCCGATCGCGATGGCCCCGGAAGGACTGCCATACGGCGTCTCCACCACTTCAGAACGAATTCCTTCCAGCACCGGAAGGGTCATGGTCTGGGTTCCGCCGATGATTGCATGCATGCTCTGGGCTCCGCGTATGAAGTTAGGGTGGGACGACCGCGCTGGCCGGGGCCGCCATCGTTCAAAGGATACGCCCGGTGCACGCGGAAATTTCACGCGACTTATTCTCGATTCACATGAATCGATACAGAAAATCAACTTGTCCAATGAATGCGGGAGGCGCAGCATTGGCCCGAAGCCGCGCCGCAACCTGACGTGACTGCACGGCCCTCGTGATACCCTTCATCGACCAGCTGGAACCTATGACCACCTTGGAAGCTTCCCTGCCAACACTGTTGACCGAAAGCGTGATCCTGGAACCCGACAGGGTACGTATCCTGGACCGGCGCGTGTTCCCGTTCCAGAAGAGCTTCGTCGAATGCCGCAGCTACGAGGAAGTTGCCCGGGCGATCGAAGACATGGTGACGCAGAGCAACGGGCCCTTCTTCGCGTCCAGTGCCGGCCTGGTGCTGGCTGCTCGCGCCTTGAATGGCGAAGCCGATGCCCTGGAGCGCCGCAGGAAAATGGCCATGGCCGGTGCGCGGCTGATCGCCACGCGCGCCACGAACAACAACATAGCCACGGCGGTGGGCCGCATACTGCAGGAATCTGCCGCGCTGACCGAGAGCGGCCCGGATTTTTCGACTGCTGTCGAGGCCCAGGTGCGCCGGCTGTGGGACGAGCGGCGCGCCCTCTCGCGCCAGATTGGCGTCCTTGCTGCCACGCTGCTGCGCGATGGCGATCACGTGCTGACGCATTGCTGGGCCGACGCGGCCTTCATCGAGACCCTGGTGGCAGCCGGGCGCAGCGGCAAACGCCTCGAAGTCACCTGCACCGAAACCCGTCCGTACCTGCAGGGCGCCCGATTGACGGCGCACAGCGTGGCCGAGTTGGGACTGCCGGTCACCGTGATCACCGATGGCATGGCGGCCTGGGCCATGGACCGTGGACGCGTTAATGTGTTCATCACCGCCGCCGACCGCGTGACGCTGTCCGGCCACGTGGTCAACAAGATCGGCACCTTGCAACTGGCCATCGCCGCGAACGCCTACAAGTTGCCCTATTACGTCACGGTGAGCCAGCCCGACCCGAAAGCGCTGACACCGCAGGACGTGCCAATCGAAGAGCGCGATCCGCAGGAAAGCCTGCATTGCCTGGGCAACCGGACCGCCACACCGCTGGCGCGCGGCTGGTACCCGAGCTTCGACATCACCCCCCCTTCGCTGGTATCGGCGATCGTGTGCCGGCAGGGCATATTTGCAGCCACGGCATTGCAGGCCGGCCTTGCTGCCAGCCCATGAACGGGCAGCGCAGTACTTCCCGTTTGTCTGACACCGCTTGCTCCCACCGTCAACCCCAGGAGACTTCATGAACCATCACGACACACCCGCCTCATCGCGCAGCCCTGCCCTTACACGCCGCGGGACGCTGCAACGCCTCGGGGCGACCGCCCTGGGTGCAGCCCTGCCCCTGCATTTTTCCGGCCCGGCACACGCGCAGGCACGACCAGCCACCATCACGACATCGCTCTCCTGGATTCCCAACCACCAGTTCTCCGGTTTGTGGGTGGCCATGGACAAAGGCTATTTCACTGACGCTGGCCTGAAAGTGGAATGGCGTCCGGGCGGCCCGAACACGCCCAACCCGGCAGAGCGCGTGTCCAGTGGCGAAGTCGGTCTGGGTCAGATCTCCGGATTCCGCGGTTTGCTCGATGCCATCAACAAAGGCAATGATCTGGTCGTCATAGCGAGCCGCTTCCAGCGCGGCCCCGGTGGACTGATGTCGCTGGCCAAGGCACCCATCCGCGAACCCAAGGACATCCTGGGCAAACGTCTGATCCTGCCATCGCCGGTCGACGTCCGCACCATTGAGACGGTTCTGAAAATGAACAAGCTGCCGGCCGCGCCCAACTCCTTTACCTACGTGCCCGGCGGCTTCGATCCCGCACCACTGCTCGACGGACAGGGCGACGCCATGCTGGTCTTCGAAACCAACCAGCCGCTCGCCCTGGAAGACAAGGGTATGGTCAAGAACAAGGATTTCTTCTTTCGTTCGTTTGACGAACTGGGTTTCCCCTCCTACAGCAACGTCCTGTTCGGAACACGCAAGTGGGTTGCCGACAATCGCGATCCGCTGGTGCGTTACTTGCGCGCCGAAATCCGCGGCTGGACCGAGAATGAGGCCAATCCCGCTTATGGCGCCAAACTGGCGGTGGAAAAGTACGGTGCCGAGTTCAACCTCGACCTCAAGCGCGAGACCCGTTCGAACACACTGCAGGTGCCTTACCTGCATAGCGACGACACCAAGGCCAACGGCCTGTTCTGGGTGAACAACAACCGGATCAACGGGCCGATCTACGAGGCCTTGCGCGCCGGCGGCATGGACAAGCTCCCGGAAGTTGAAAAGTACGTGGATATGTCGCTGCTGCGCGACGCGCACAAACGATGAGTGTGGCGCCAGCCATCACTGAACCCACGGGGGCCAAAGGCCCGGTCTACGTTGATGTTTCCGGCGTCAGCAAGACTTTTGCGCTGAGCCGCAGGCAAGACCTGCTGGCACTGGAGAACCTGCGGTTCGATATCCAGAAAGGCGAGTTGGTCGCGGTCGTGGGTCCCAGCGGCTGTGGCAAGTCGACACTCCTGCGAATCATCGCCGGACTGGAAACGCCCGATACCGGCACAGTGCGTATCGGCGGCGAAGCGCCGGGCACACTGACGCGCCAGCATCGACTCGGCGTGGCGTTCCAGGACCATGCGCTGTTGCCCTGGCTCAGCGTCGGTGAGAACATTGCCCTGCCCTACCGTCTGTCGGGAATGCCGGTGGACAAGGCCCGAATTGCGGCGCTCGCCGCCATGGTGGGTTTGTCTGATTTCCTTCAAAGCGTTCCGCGGCAACTCTCTGGCGGGATGCGTCAAAGGGTGTCGATCGCCCGCGCAATCGTGCTCGACCCGGTACTGCTGTTGCTGGATGAACCGTTCGGCGCGCTTGACCTGGTGACCCGGCGCGCCTTGAACCGCGAAATGCAGAGTCTGTGGGCCACGCTGGGCACCACCACCCTGCTGATTACGCACTCGGTGGAAGAAGCAGTTCAATTGGCAGACCGGGTCATCATCATGGCTGCACGGCCAGGCCGCATCCATGCCGAATTTCCAATCGTCCTGCCACGACCCCGTGATCGCGGAGTGACCGACTCCATGGCCTTCTTGCAATTGGTGCAAACGGTTTCCGCAAGCCTTGACGATGCTTCGGCCGCATCGGGCCGCAACCTGGAGTCCGGCGCTTGAGCAAACGCCGCTTCGACTTGGGACCCGTGTTCCAGCTGGTCGGGCTGATCGCTGTCCTTTCGGCCTGGGAGTGGATAGGGCGTAGCGGGCTCTGGGGTGACTCGTTTCCTGCCCTGTCGGCCATGGTGGATGCCTACGACACCCCGATCCGGCGCGAAATCCTCGGACGGGCCTTCCTGCGCACAGCCACGTCGGCAAGTCTCGGGCTGTGCATCGGTGCCTGCGCCAGCCTGCTGTTGGTGACTGTCGGCCACCTGGTGAAGCCGCTGCACCAGGGCATCGATTCCTTCGCAACGACCATCCATGCGATTCCGACCATCGCCTTTGGGCCGGTGCTGATTCTGGTCGCCGGCCCCGAGTCGACGCCGACGGTGCTGAGTGCGCTGGCAGCGTACTTCCCCATCATGGTCGCGCTCGACTCGGCGCTCAAGTTTGCGCCGCGCGCGCCACACGACCTTGCGGCCGTGCTCGGTGCGTCGAGCACCCGGGCATTTGTCCGGGTCCATTTTCCTGCGGCAGTGCCGGGGTTTATCGATGGCCTGCGCATGGGTGCCCCGGGCGCGGTGATCGGTGCCGCGCTGGGTGAGTGGTTCGGTGCCCCGCGTGGCCTGGGCGTACTGATCATCAGTTCGCTTCAGAACGTGCGTATACCGCAGTTGTGGGCGGCCGCCCTGCTGTGTGTGGCATGTTCGCTGATTGCCTACCTGGGACTCTCACTGTTGCACCGGTGGGCGCACCGGAGGTACACGTGGTGAGGCTGGGCCGCCTGCTGATGTCGCTGCTGCGGAGCTGGTGGTGGCTGGTGGCGTTGTTGCTTGCCTGGGATCTGTATGTCAGACTCAAGGGTTTCAACGTGATCGTGTTGCCTGACCCCTGGACGGTCGGGCGGGCGCTGGTCGCCGACTGGCCCGTACTTGCAGCCAAACTCCTGCTGACCCTGCGGGCGGCCGTGGCCGGCCTGCTCGCCGGCGCCCTTCTCGGCACGATCGTCGCCGTGCTCGCCTGGAGTTCGCGCCTTCTTTCCGGCATTGTGGCGCCACTCGCCTTGCTGGTGCGTTCCGTGCCCTTCATCGTGTTCATCCCGATCCTGTCACGCATCATGGGCTACAACACCTCGATGGAAATCTTCGTGGTCACGGTGTTCTCGTTCTTCCCGAGCTTCGTGCTGGTTTCGTCCGGGCTGGCCGGCTTGCCGCCAGCGGCCTCGGATCTTTGCCTGGTATTCGGCGCCACGCGCTGGCGCAAGCTGGTGCTGATCGCGCTTCCGGCTGCGATGCCCAAACTGTTCGCCTCGATCCGCATCTCGGCTTCGTTTGCCGTGCTCGCCGCCATGGTTGCCGAGTTCCTTACCGGTATCGATGGCCTGGGGCGGCTCTTCCTGCTGGCGCGTGGCGACCTGGAGGCAGAGCGCGCCCTAGCCGCCAGTGCCGTTGCCGCAGCCAGCTCGCTGGTGCTTTTCAATCTTGCGAAGAGGGCAGAAGACGCCGTGAACCGGCGCATGGCCTGAAGGCGCCGGCTCAGCCCCTCAATGCTCGCGCGCCACCTCTTTCAGGCAGGTCAGCAGGCTGCTTGCTGCCGGGCTCAGGTCACGGCCGCGCGGCAGGAAAACGCAGAAGCGCCGCACCATCTTGGGGTTCACGATAGGCCGCATCGCCAGACCGAATGAAGCTGCCAGCTTGCGCACGTGGCGCGGTGAGGCTGTCACCCCCAGACCACTGCTGACCAGGGCCAGGGCTGTCGTGAGGTAGGTGACCTCGTGGGCAGGCTTGAGCTTGAGATCTTTGGCCCAGTTGTGCAGATCGAGATCAATCAGCGCGCGGTAGGCGCCATGTTGCGAGATGAACGGTTGCGCCACCACGTCGCTCCAGGTGACGCGGCGCGCCGTCGCCAGCGGATGGCGCTTGGGACACACCAGCATGACCGGCAACTTCATCAGGAGCATGGTCTCGACATCCGGGCCAACCGTGCGCTCCGGCCCGACGCCCAGGTCGGCTTCGCCACTGGCCACCTTGGCCTCGACCTCCTCCATCAGGCACTCGACGATGCGCGCCTCCACGCCGGGGAAGCGGGCACGGTGCGACGCCAGCACCGACGGGACCAGCGTCACCGACATCAGCTGCGGCGCAGCGATGCGCGCCACGCCGCGCTTGAGGTCGCGCAGGTCGGCGACGCTGTGGAGCGCATGTTCCAGGTCTTCCAGTACCCGCATCACCCGCGGCAGGAAAGCCTGACCCACCTCGGAAACCCTTACGTTGCGCGTCGTCCGATCCAGCAGTCGCACGCCCAGGTCGTCTTCGAGGTCCTTGACGAGAACGCTCAGGGCCGACTGCGAGACATGCAACTGCTTGGCCGCGGCCGTGAAATTCCCCGCCCTGGCGATGGCGGCGAAGGCCCGCAGGTGACGCAACGAAACGTTCACGAGTACAGGCCCGGCAAGCGCCGCGCCTTATGCACGGCGCTTCCAGAAGCCTGCGTGCACCGCATGCGCTTCCTGCCCCAGCGCCCCACAAGGTCCCTCGACCTGTGTTGTGCGCCCGGCGGCCGCGAACACTTCACGGCATGGTATGACCAACTGCTCCGCAGAGTGCCCTATAAGCGCGTACAGATCGGCCTCCGACAGGGCATACACAACACGTCCAATGCCAGCCCAGAAGGCGGCGCCCGCGCACATCGCACATGGCTCGGTGCTCGCGTACAGCGTGCACTGCGCGAGTTGCTCCGCGCTTAGGTCGTGCGATGCCAGCCGCACCAGGTTAAGCTCCGCGTGACCGGTGACGTCGTGCTCGGTGCTGACAGTATTCTCCGCAATCAACAATCGCAAGCCATCTGCGTTCGCCAGCACGGCGCCAAACGGATGGTTACCGCGTTCGCGCGCCTTCCACGCCAGTTCAATCGAGGTACGCAGATGGGTCAGATCGGTTTCGTTCATGGGGTTCGACTCATTGGCGAGGGCATTTACAACATATCGTTCGGCGCGTCGTAGGTGATGCTGAACATATCCGCCCGATTCCGCGACACCGTCAGCTCGACCGGCTCCCCTGCCGCGTTGAAATACAGCATTTCAGTGGCCAGAATCGGCCCGCCCACCTCGTACTGCAGGGCCTGCGCCAAAGCCTCGTCGGCAACCTCGGCGCGCACCTTGATCTGCGCGCGCGACAGGGTGATGCCCAGATGCCGCTGGACCGCGCGGAACACCACCACATCGTCGAAATCGGCGCGCTTGAGCCGGCTGCCAATCAGCGGCGGAAAGTAGAACGCGGTCTGGGTGATGAGCTGGTCCTTCACCAGGAGAACGGCGCGCAGGCAATAACAGGCCGTGCTGGCAGGCAGGCCAAACACCTCGCAGGCCAGTGCGGAGCGTTCCTTGCGGTAACTGCGGATCTCCAGGCGCCGATCCAGTGTCGACGCCGCAATGGCCGACAGGCTCTGGAATTCCAGCGACTTGTTGCGGCTCGGGGGTGTCGCCACGATGGCCGGCTTGGCCGTGCGCTTCTTGATGAGGCCCTCACCTTCCAGGTCGCGCAGGGCCTGGCGCACCGTGATCAGGCTGACGCCAAAACGTCCGGCCAGATCGGCTTCGCGCGGCAGCGGATGGCCGGGAGCCAGCTTGCCAGTGTCGATGGGCGCACGCAGGCGCATGGTCAGTTGCCGGTACAGCGGACCGTGCTCGCGCGAGAGCGGCTCTGGCTGCAACGCCAGCAGCGCGGCTTCCTGCTGCGCCGCTTCGTCCAGGTCTGCTTCGCGCTGTAGCGCAACACGCATCATTGTTTTTGACCCAGTCGCTTTTCCCACCCGTCCTGGTAGATGTTCAGATAGGCCTTCGGGTCATAAGGATGGGCCCGCGCCACGTCGAAATCGATATCGAGCCCAAGACCCGGCGCGTCAGGCAACGACAGGTGCCCGTTGACCGGGTTGATGGCCGGATGCCAGTCCACCAGGTCGCGCACCCAGGCTTCGTTGAATGCGTCGAAGTGCTCCTGGATCAGGAAGTTCGGCACACAGGCCGCGAGTTGCAGGCAGACCGCCGTGGCCACCGGGCCGCCGCTCTGGTGCGGCGCAATCCAGCTGCCATGCGCCTGCGCCAAATGCGCCACCGCCAGCGTGTTGGTGATGCCGCCGAGCGACATCGGCTCGGGCTGAAAGATGTTCACTCCGCCCCCCGTGGCGAGCGTGTAGAACTGGCCGATCGTGTCGTACATCTCGCCGGTTGCCACCCGTATCGGGCATTGCTGTGCCACCGCATTGGCAGGCTGCTCGCGTTCGCGCGTGGTCGGTTCCTCCCACCAGTACAGGTTGAGCGGCGCGAGCTTGCGCGCCGCACGCAGCGACTCGGCCTCGGTGAAGCGCGCATGCACGTCGATCAGGATGCGCATCTGCGGGCCGAAGCGCTGGCGCAGTGCGGCCAGGATGTCGTAGGACAGCTGCAACTCATCGTCTTCGATGAAACCCTGGGCGGTGCCGAA
>JANNDB010000130.1:0-3193 GCA_031387285.1 Betaproteobacteria bacterium
CTGGCGCGGTGTGAACCTGAACCAGAACACCATCTATGTGGAGTCCTTCATCGACGAGGTGGCCCACGCCACCCAGCAGGACCCGCTGGCGCTACGGCGCAAGTTGCTGGCCAGCAGCCCCAAGAACCTGGCCGTGCTCAACGCGGTTGCCGAGCGCGTCGGCTGGGGCAAACCGGCGGCGAGTGGCGTTTTCCGCGGTCTGGCACAGACCATGGGTTTTGGCAGTTACGTCGCGGCCTGCGCCGAAGTGTCGGTGAGTGCCGACGGCGTGCTCAAGATCCACCGCATCGTCGCTGCCACGGACTCCGGCCATGCGGTGAACCCGCAACAGATCGAAGCCCAGGTCGAAGGTTCGTTCGCCTATGGCCTGTCGGCCGCCCTGTACGGCGAATGCACGGTGAAAGACGGCAGCATGGAACAGACCAACTTCCACATGTACCCGGTGGTCAAGATGGACGAGATGCCCCCGGTCGAAACCATCGTGATGCCCTCCGGCGGCTTCTGGGGCGGTGTGGGCGAGCCGACCATCGCCGTGGCCGCGCCTGCCGTGCTGAACGCCATCTTCGCGGCCACCGGCAAACGCATTCGCGATCTGCCGCTGAAGAACCACAGCCTGAAGAAGGCCTGAGTGCATGGCCTTGCGCCGTCTGCTGCTGGCTGGCGCCTTTGCGTCGTTGGCGGGAACGGCCCCGGCGCAGGGCAGCATGCTTGTTCCAGCGTTGCAGATTCAAGGCGATGCCGTGCCACAGGCCTTGACCAACACGCCGGGCGACGCGGCGCGCGGGCGCGCCATCGTCGCGAACCGGCAGCTCGGCCTGTGCCTGTTGTGCCACAGCGGCCCGATTCCCGAGGAGCGCTTCCAGGGGACGCTGGCACCCGATCTGGCGGGCGCCGGGCGGCGCTGGAGCACCGGCCAATTGCGCCTGCGGGTGGCCGATGCGCAGGCCGTGAACCCCGAATCCATCATGCCGCCCTACTTTCGCAGCACCGGCCTGAACCGCGTGGCGGCCGCCTGGCGCGACAAGCCGGTGTTGAATGCCCAGCAGGTCGAAGACGTGGTGGCTTACCTGGTGAGCCTGCGTGACTGAGCCGCTTGTCTTGCCCGGCGGTGCCGACCCGTCCCGGCGTGTCGTGTTGCGCGCTGCTGCGGCCGTGGGTTGTACGCTGCTCGCGCCCTGCGGCGTCTTCGCCGCCGAGGTTCCGCAGGAGATGCGCGCGGTGGTTGCGGCCTTCACGCGCGGCGCGACCATCCGCGAAGGCCGGGTGGAGTTGGATATCGCCGAACTCGTGGAGAACGGCAACGCGGTTCCGGTGGCGGTCACGGTGCAAAGCCCCATGACCCAGGCCGACCATGTGGTGGCGATCGGCATCTTCAACGAGCGCAACCCGCAGCCCGACGTCGCCACGTTCCAGCTGTCGCCGCGCAGTGGTCGGGCCCAGGTGGGCACACGGATCCGGCTCGCGACATCGCAGAAACTGGTCGCCGTGGCGCGGTTGGCCGACGGCAGCTGCTGGTCGAAAACGGTCGATGTGATCGTCACCATCGCTGCCTGCATCGAGACCGACTGATGGCCCGCACGCTCATCACCCTCCCTGCGCAGATCCGCCGCGACGAGATCATCGAGATCCGCACCCTGATTGCCCACGCCATGGAGACCGGATACCGGCCAGGGGCCGATGGCAAGGTGCTGGCGCGTGACCTGATTCGGCGCTTTCGCTGCAGCTTTGATGACGGCGCCAGCAAAGAGCAGGTGTTCGCCGCCGAACTGCACCCGGCGATATCGGCCAACCCCTACCTGAGCTTCACGCTGCGCGCCACCGGCAGCGGCAACCTGGTGTTCACCTGGGAAGGTGACAACGGCTTCAGCCAGAGCGAAACAGTCGCCTTGCGGCTGACATGAGCTTTAGCGTCAGGCCGCCCGAGGCACACGCGATGGGCGAAGGCGCGGTGATGACCGTATGGATATGGATTGCCACGCTGCTGCTGTGCTGCCTGCCGCCGGCAGTGCAAGCCCAGCCCACCGACACCCGCCGCTCCGGGTTCGACGCGATGGGCCCGGCGCTGCAGGCCATGCAGCGCGACGATGCGCAGAATCCGGCGATGTTGTGGGTCAAGGACGCCGAGCAGGCATGGGGCCGCGCGGCCGGCCGCAGCGGCAAATCCTGCGCCGATTGCCATGGCGCCACGCCATCCGTCATGCGCGGCGTGGCGACACGTTATCCGCTTTTTTATGCAGCCAGCGCGCGGCCGATCAACCTGGGGCAGCGTATCAACCAGTGTGTCGAACAGCGCCAGCAGGCTCCCGCGTTGGCTGCAGAGAGCGCGGCGCTGCTGGGGATGGAGACCCTTGTGGCGCAGCAGTCGCGCGCTCTGCCGCTGCAGCCTGCGACCGACGCGCGGCTGGCGCCGTTCCTGGCGCAGGGCCAGGCCCTGTATGGCACGCGCATGGGGCAACTCAACCTCTCCTGCGCGCAGTGCCACGATGAACGTGCCGGTCTGCGCCTGGGTGGCAGCCCGCTGGTGCAGGGGCATGTAGGCGGATACCCGACCTACCGGCTTGAGTGGCAGGCGCTGGGTTCGCTGCAGCGCCGTCTGCGCGGCTGCCTGAGCGGGGTGCGCGCCGAAGCCTTTGCCGACGGCGCCGACGACTGGGTCGCGCTGGAGGCCTGGCTGATGCGCCGCGCTGCCGGGCTGCTCAGCGAGGGCGCCGGCGTTCGGCCCTGATCGCCGGCGGCGCCTCACCTGGTCTGAGGACGCTGCAATCGCGTGTGCTGGCGAGCCGACCGGCAACGCAGTAACCTCGTCCGGCGTTCCGATGAGGTCGCGCGTCGGAGGCCGCCGCGCCAGTCGCGTCGACGTTCGGCCCGGCAGCTCAGCGGGCCAGGAGCCGGGGGCCAAGATGGCAGATGTCCAGGGCAGTCGAGCATGCGCCGCCATGGCGCGGCCCGCCCTCACCCGGCTGCGCTTGCTGGCCGCGGCGATCGGGCTGGCGGGCAGCCCCGCCGCACCCGCCGCCGAACCCTGCACGCCGCCGATCGCCCGCGTCGTTTCGGTGCAAGGCCAGGTGCTGGTCGAGCGCCCCGGGGCGGCGGCGGTGGCGGCCGCGCTGGACACCGCGCTGTGCGCCGGCGATACGCTGCGGGTGCAGCCGCGCAGCCGCGCCGCGGTGCAGCTGGCCAACGAGACGACGCT
>JANNDB010000150.1:0-1625 GCA_031387285.1 Betaproteobacteria bacterium
CATCACCGGTCTGATCACCGATTCCAAGTTCGCCAACGTCATCGCGGAAACCTGGGATTCGGCGATGTACGTCGCCTCCAACGTCACCATTGCGCCGCTCGACAAGAAGGAAGTGCGCCAGGCCATCGCCTGGTCCGTCGACCGCGAGGCCATTGTCAAGAAGGTACTCAGCGGCATCGGACAAACCAGTTCCCTGCCGTGGTCCAAGAATTCACCCGCCTACGACGAGGCCGCAGCAAACACCTACAAGTACAACCCCGAAAAGGCCAAGCAGATGATCGCAGCCGCCGGTGCCGCGGGCAAGGAGGTCAAGATCTGCTACGTTGGCGCCCAGGCTGGCTTTGCGTCGGTGGCGGAGATCGTGCAGGCGGGTATCAACGCGACCGGCCTCAAGGCCACCATGGTTCCCATGCAGCCGGCCGACTTCTTCAAGGGCTTGTCCGGCGAGGGCCTGCCGGGCCTGTTCGTCAATGGCCACGGCTTCGGCCAACTGCGTCCCGCCACGCTGCTCAAGGGCGCGTTCCCATTCAACGCAGACAAGAACGCATCGCGCTTCATCAACGACAAGTACAAGGCGCTTTCCAATGCAGTCTGGCAAAACACCGATGCCTCCAAGGCCAAGGCGCAACTAGGCGAAGTCAATGCGCTATTGCTCGACGAGCAGTTCGTCTCCGACCTGGCGCTCGGTGCACACACCTACACCATCTCTGCCCGCGTCAAGGGGCTGGCCTACACCGCACTGGACTACCTGATCCTGGACCAGGCGGACCTCAGCTAACAGATGAACGCTCCCTGTTGCCTGTGCACTTCGTCTAGTCGTCCAACGGCCACCGGGGGTCGCTGACATGCTGCGCTACGCGCTGCGCCGCATTCCCTCGGGCCTGCTCATCCTGGCAGCGGCGTCGGTGGTGATCTTCTTCTTGCTGCGTGCCACCGGCGGCGACCCGGCGGCGGTCAAGGCGGGGTCGGATGCGTCGCCGGACACCGTCGCGGCAATCCGGGTGGCCTTGGGGCTGGACCTGCCTTTGCCGGTGCAATACTTTCGCTGGCTGACCGGACTGTTCACGGGTGATCTGGGCTATTCGCTGGTGACGGGTGCGCCACTCGCCAGCCTGATCGGCAACGGCCTGCAAGCCACTTTTGCACTCACGCTCGCAGCCTCACTGCTGGCAGTGTGCATGGGGCTGGTGCTGGGTATCGCGATCGCCGTCAGTCCCGGGGCGGGGCGCAGTGCGCTCGATGGGCTGGCCAGCATGATGCTGGCAGTGCCCACGTATGTGAGCGGTGTGCTGCTGATACTGGTGTTGTCGGTCACATTCAACATGCTGCCCGTGGGCGGGTACCGGCCGATACTTGACGACCCGCAAATCGCCATGCAGTACCTGGCCATGCCGGCGCTCTGTCTGGCGCTGCCTGCAGCCGGCGTGCTTGCTCGTTTTCTCGCAACCTCGATGCGCCAGGTGATGGACGAGGACTTCGTGCGTACCGGCATGGCCAAAGGCCTGAGCGAGGGTCGCCTGCTGATGCGGCACATCCTGCCCAATGCGCTGCCGCCGGTGTTCACCGTGCTGGGCATACAGGTCGGGCAGATGCTTGGTGGCGCCATAGTGGTGGAGGCCATTTTT
>JANNDB010000171.1:0-1608 GCA_031387285.1 Betaproteobacteria bacterium
ATCGGCACCATGTCGGGGCCGACCTGGGGCTGGCTGGCGCCGCGCAAGACCCACAGGTCGTCATCCACACAGCGCTGGTCAGTGGAGCCAATGCGGCGGAAGGCGCCTTTCGGCAGACCTGTGGCCTGAAGGTAAACCGGCTTTTGGCTGGCATCCGCCTCGGGCACGAATACCACCAGCACGGTTTTGCCATCCACCCGCTCAACCGCCATCTCGGGCCGCAGCGCCACGTTCAGCATGCTGGCGCACTGGGTGGCCAGATCTTTCTGCGCCTTGTCCGGCTCGGGCACGCCGGCAGCCCAGTATTGCGCGTCTCCCTTTGTATCTACCTTCGACTCCACGCCCAGCAGCAAATAACCACCACCCAGCCCCGGCTCATTGGCAAACGCAATGACCGTTTCCATGATGGACTTGCCGATCTCGCGTGCCCGCTTGGCCTCGATGCGAGGCGACTCGTCGGAGGCGTTGAGTTCGGTCAGGAGGTCTTGGGCGGTACGCATCGACTTTTCACTTCTCGTCTATTTCAAGACGTTGTCCAAGTCTTCAATCGCGGTGATCGCACCTCGAATTTCCGCTTCAGTAAGAGTTGTCGGATGCTCGTGGCTAAGAGGATTCAGTACCACCTTCCGGTGCGCTTCTATGGCACCGAATTGTGCTTGGACTGTGGCCAAGTTGCCGTCCGCCAATAGCTTGTCTTTGATCGCCTTCCAGAACATTTCGGTCGTCATCAAAGATTGGTTCGACTTGTACTGAACGGCCACCTGCTTGTCTTCGCAGTACTTCTTTAGCTTGGCTTCAAACGCTGCCCGCGCATAGACTCCTGCTGCGCGATCATCATGATTGGCCAGGTGGTACTTCGCGCGAGCAAGGCTGGAATTCCAGCCATCGTCATTGCCGCGCCAAAGTGGCGTGGGAACCAGATCGGCCGACACCTCAGAAAACAGTGACGCATACCCGACGTGATCCGCGCCGACAGGAAATCGGCCACCCTGCCTCGGTGGCGGTTGTCTTTGATGCCGTGCGGTTGCGTGGGGGGTGTTGCCATAGTGCGTTGCTACTCCAGCGACGATTATGGAGGGCCGGCAACCCCAAACGCCGTCCCGCTAAAACTTCTCGTGCGGCGCCAGGTAGCGCCACTATCCCGGCGCCCGTGGAAGTTGCGGGCAGGCCGGCATCTGCCCCGGGTTCACTTGGGCCGGGGTGGCCGGAGTCCTTTGTCGGGCTGGCTGAGGTGACCGGCCCGCAACGCCTGCACGGCAAGCGCCACGGCATCGGCCACGTTGCGCACCTCCTGCTGGACCGCGAGATCCTTGTCAAGGGCGTCATGGCTGTTGTAGTAGGGGCCGAAGTAGCCGATATAGCGGTCCAGCCTGGCCAGCGCGCCCGCGTCGACCAGTCCCATCCATTCGAGCCAGTCCGCCAGGTTGCGACGGTGCGACTCGACACCGGCGACATCGCCGTGGACCACCAATCCGAAAGCCCGTCCCGCCAGGTGTTTCGGGTAGTCCCAACCCGCTTGCTCGATGCGCTTGGCCTGGGCCACATTTTTGCCATGGGTCGTCGTGGGGTCGGGGTTGCCGCCATCGGCACAGACCATGCGGTCAATCA
>JANNDB010000172.1:0-6763 GCA_031387285.1 Betaproteobacteria bacterium
CCTGCAGAACTATTTTCCGGTGGCGCGATTTGGCGCAAGCTACTACATCCGCACGCGGGACCGCTTTTCCATGGATCCGGAAGTCGCCGGCGCCGAATCCAATCCGATCGACGAACTCAACTGAAGGCCTGACGCCATGCCCCTATTACAGTGCATCCGCAACGTGCGTCCGCTGGGCCGCGCGCCAGTCGACCTGGTGGTGGACGGGGCGACTATCCAGTCCGTACTGCCCGCCGGCAGCGCCGCACCGGACATGCCCTGTCTCGTCGACGGGCAGGGCCAACTGCTGTTGCCTGGGTTGGTGGAAGCCCACACCCATTTCGACAAGACGCTGTGGGCCACGCCCTGGCGACCGAATTCGGCGGGACCGACGCGCAACGACCGCATATCGAACGAACAGGCGCTGCTCAAGGACTACACCGTCCCGCTGGCCGAACGCGCCGGCCCGCTGATTGAACACTGCATCGCACGCGGCTCCCTGTACATGCGCAGCCACGTCGACGCGCAGACGGTTTTCGGGCTCAAGCACATCGAAGCGATGCTGGCGCTGCGCCACAGGTACCGCGATCTGATTGACCTGCAACTGGTGAGCTTCCCCCAGGGCGGCATGTTGATCACACCCGGCACCAGCGCGCTGATGCGCGAGGCACTGGAACTCGGAGTGGACGTGGTCGGGGGCATTGACCCGGCCGCGATAGACCGCGACCCGATCCGGCATCTGGAGACCATTTTCGACATGGCCGTGCACTATGGCCGTGGCGTCGATATCCACCTGCATGACCCGGGCGACCTGGGGCGCTGGGAGATCGAACGCATCGCCGACTTCACCGAGTCGTCCGGCCTGGCCGGTCGCGTGATGATCAGCCACGCCTACGCACTCGGGTCGTTCCCCGTCAACGACTTGCTGCCGTTGGCGGACAGGCTGGCGCGCCTGGGCATCTCCATCATGACCTGCGGCCCGGCGCATGTCACGGTGCCACCCGCCGCCATGCTGCGCAGCCGGGGCGTGAATGTGTGCTCCGGCTCCGACGGCATCCGCGACGCCTGGAGCCCCATGGGCAATGGCGACATGCTCGAGCGCGCCTGGCTGCTGGCCCTTAGGTATGGGTGGAGCAAGGATGAAGACCTGGCGGCAGCGTTCAACATCGTCACCGAAGGCGGTGCGAAGGCACTGGGCATCACGGCCTACGGCCTGGAGCCCGGCTGCACTGCCAATCTGGTCTTGCTGAGCGCCGAGAACCTGCAGGCCGCGGTGCTGGAGCGCAGCCACCGGCGCACCGTGATCAGCCGTGGGCGCGTCGTCGCGCGCGACGGTGTATTCATCGGGCTCTGAAGCGCTGCCATGCGAACCCTGCTGAAGGCCGCGTTTGTTGTTGGGTTCGACGGCAAGGCGCACGAGGTATGGCGCGACGGCGAGGTGGTGTTCTCCGGGCAGACCATCGAGTTCGTGGGCCGCGGCTTCAGCGGCCATGTGGACCATACGGTGGACTACGGCCAGGCCCTGATCGGCCCGGGCCTGATCGACCTCGACGCGCTGGGTGACCTGGATTCAGGCGTGCTGACGCTGGACAACGGCGACAAACGCGACATGGGCCGCCTGTGGTCGGAAGACTATCTGCACGAGGGATCGCGCGAGGCGTACAACGCCGACGAGGAAGCCTTCAAGTACCGCTACGCGTTCGCCCAGCTGATACGCAATGGCATCACCACCGCGCTGCCCATCACCTCCATGTATTACCGGCGCTGGGCGGAACACTACGACGAATTCGCACAGGTCGCCGCCATAGCGGGGGAGCTCGGCATCCGCGCCTACATCGGGCCGTGCTACATGAGCGGGATGACCTACGTACGCCCGGGCCGGACGCTGGCGCCGTTCTGGGATGAAGCGCGCGGCCTGGCCGGCCTCGACCAGGCGATCCGCTTCTTCCGCGACTTTGACGGCAGCCATGGCGGCCTGGTACGGGGCATGTTCGCGCCCGACCGCATCGAGACCTGTACACCCGCATTGCTGGAGCGGACCGCTGCGGCCAGCGCCGAGATGCATGCACCGGTGCGGCTGCACTGCTGCCAGTCGCTCTACGAGTTCGAGCAGGTGCAGCAGCTGCGCGGCCACACACCGCTGGGTTGGCTGGAACAACTGGGCCTGCTGACGCCGCGCGCCGTCCTGCCACACGGCATCTATATCAGCGGGCACCCGAAGGTGGCGGACAAAAGCGCGGACGACTGGCGCCGCCTCACGTCCAGCGAAGTGACCATTGCCCATTGTCCTGCGGTGTTCGCGCGCTCCGGTGAAGCGCTGGATTCGTTCGGCAAGTACCGTGCCGCCGGGATCAACCTCGGCCTGGGCACCGACACCTGGCCGCCGGACCTGCTGCACAACATGCAGCTGGCCCTGTACCTGGCGCGGGTCATGGAAGGCGGCACGGAACAGACCCGCATCGCCGACGTGTACAACGCCGCCACGCTGGGCGGCGCCAAGGCGCTGGGGCGCGACGATCTGGGCCGCCTGGCCGCCGGGGCACAGGCCGATGTCGTGGTGTTCGACATGCAGGCACCCCACCTCGGGCCGTTCTTCGACCCGTTCAAGAACCTGCTGGTCGCGGGCCGGGGCACCGATTGCCGTGCCAGCTACATCGCAGGACGCTGTGTGATGGAAGACTTCCGGCTCAAGGGGGTCGACCTGGAGGCGCTGCAGGTACAGGCGAACCAGCAGTTTCGCAAGCTCATGGACAGCCACCAGTCACGCGCCTTTGGAAAACCGCCACCGGAGCGGCTGTTTCATCCAGTCTTTCCGTACGCGCGTTGAGTGCGCGGGCAGCGGCGCCGCCGCTCAGTGCAGGCCTGCGCCACCCGGAGCGCGCAGCATGTCGCCCAGCAGCACCATGCAAGCCTCGCACGCATCCCCTTCTGCGATGAAGAGTTCCTGACGGCATACATCCAGCGGCTTCCCCGTGAGCCGCACCAGCGCCAGGGCATCCACTGCAAAGCGCTGCGAGCGAAAGTCCAGCGGCGGCGAATCGCGCCAGTTCAAAAAAGTGGTCAAGGCAGTTCCACGTATGCCCCACGGCAGGCACACCTACCCTGCTATCGGCCGGAACCGGCATTTTCTGAAGGGCGGATTGCACACAAGTCGCTCCCGCGTCGGTAAGCTGGCGGACCCCGGTCAATCATCGCCTTCGCGCCCCTATGGCCAAATCGCCTGGGTCAGGAAGCACGCCGGTTGATGGGCATAAAAGTCAGCTGCTGGATCATTGCGCTGGGCGCAATGCATCGCCGCGTCGCCTATTCGGCCGCACAAGCGGCTTTGCGGTAAAAGATGAATCCCGCGAAGTCGATCGATGCGGTGTCGGCATCTATTCGGTACACCAGCACACGCTGCCCTGGAATCGCGCTCACCATGCCGCCGACACGATGCGCAAGCTGCCGCCCGGGAATTGCAAAAGGAAATGGCGAAGCGCCACCCAACTGCAGCTGAACCGTTCCATCATTGGCGCTTTTCTTCCAGCGGCCGGGATTGAAAAACAGGAAGCCGCCATGAAACCGCAATTCACCCTCGGGCAGGAAGGCGATACACATGGTCGGGAACTCGGACGCCGGATATTCCCAAACGCCAAGCAGGGGATCCGAAGCGACTACCGGGGTCGGCAGCGCGCGCTGCGGTTGGGCCACACAGGCCGACAGGGTCGCCACAAACGCCATTGCAACCCATGCCGTGCTTTGCCAACACCCCCTGCCGCTCCAAGGCGGCCCCGTCCGTCGGGGGGAACCGGGAGCTACTGGGAGGGCCACTGCGCCCGGATGTTCATATCCACCAGCAGACCTTCGACATGTGCCTGCTGTCAATGGTGAGGCAGACTGTTTCTGCAGTCTGTGCGTTGCAGCACGCGGCGGGTCGCTGGCTGGCGCAGCGCCGAAGTATAGTTCATGCGGGGCTACCGGCACCGTGCATGCAGGAAGGGCACTTCTCGCGAATGCGGGACAGCAAGGCATGCCACGACGTTGCGAATGCTTCCACGCCCTCGCGTTGCAGCTGCGCGGCAAGCGCGTCGTCATCCACGCCTTCACGCGTGAACTCCTGCAGCACCGCCTCGGCGTAGCCACCGCTGGCCGGCAGCGGCCACCCGACCTTGCCGTGATCGGCGAAGGCCAGCAGCGTTTTCTCGGGCAGTGTATTGATGGTGCCGGCCGCGGCCAGCGCCTGAACGTAGAGCGTGTCCGGGGCCGCCGGGTCCTTGGTGCCGGTGCTGGCCCATAGCAGCCGCTGCGGGCGCGCACCGGCGGTGGCCAGCTGCTGCCAGCGGCTGGAAGCAAGCAGGTCGCAGTGGGCCTTGTAGGTCCGCATGGCGATGGCGATGCCCAGTCGGTTATGCAAGGGTGGTGCGATTTCCTGCTTGACCGCCACATCCCAGCGGCTGATGAAGAGCGACGCGACCGACGCCACCTTCGGGTCGCGGCCCGCCGCCAGGCGGCGCTCGATGCCACGTATGTAGGCCAGTGCCGCCGCAAGGTAATGCTCACGCGAAAACAGCAGGGTGACGTTGACCGGCACGCCGTTGAAAATCGATTCCTCGATGGCCGGGATGCCCTCGGGCGTGCCTGGTATCTTTATGAACAGGTTCGCCCTCGCGGCCCTTTCATGCAGCCTGGACGCGGCCTGTATGGTGCGCACCGTGTCGTGGGCCAGCAGCGGCGAGACTTCCAGCGACACCCAGCCATCCACGCCACCACTGGCCTCGAACGCGGGTCGAAACAAGTCGGCTGCCTGCGTAAGGTCTTGCAGCGCCAGTTCGAAGAACAGGTCTTCGCCCGACAGGCCGGTGGCGTCCAGCCCCCGGATGCTGTCGTCATAGGCATCCCCGGTGCCTATCGCCTGCTCGAAGATCGAGGGATTGGAGGTCAGCCCGGTCACGGACAGATCGGCGATGTAACGCGCCAGCGTACCGCTTGTCAGAAGCGGCCGGGAGATGTTGTCCAGCCACAGGCTCTGCCCAAGGTCGTGAAGCAAACCGGTGTTGGCATTCACTGGACGTACCGCTTCATCGTGCGCCCTTGTGGTCCTTCTGGCCGCTGTTCTTGTGCCGGCCAAGCACTTCCATGGTCTCGGCCTTCTGCTTTTCCCGCTTCGCCCTCTCAACCGGCGAGGCAACTGCCGGCTTCGGCGTCTGGGTTCTGGTTTGCCGGGTCATGACATGTCCTTCAGACTGCCAACGCTTCTTTGGCGAGATCCCACGCCAGCGACAGCTTGGCGCCGCGCGCGTGGTGCGCGCTTTTCTACCAGCATTTTGTTCATGTGAAATCCTGTTCTGGTTGATGGTGATGGCTCTTGCGGCGCGCCGGGCCTAGTCCAGCAAGACCAGGTGTCCCTGCTTCGCAGCGGCCTCTACGTCATCCACGGGGAGCGCTGCGGAACTTTGACCGTTCGCGCCCCAGATGACGTCAACCAGACTGCCGCTGACCTGCTCGACCAGGCATGGGCCAATCGGGATATGGGTTATGGCGCCGTTGGCCTTGGCATAGGTCACTGGTCCGGTGATGCGAGCGCTGTGCGAGGTGATGGTCATGGTCATGGTCATGGTCACAGTGTGGACGCGACCGGTGCAAGCCATCTGTACGTTGCCGTACGCAACAGGCTCGGCCAGGCGCTGATGGCGCAAATTTCCCGGACGGCCGTGTGCAATCGCCACCACTCGCTCAACCAGAACCGATGCCTCTGACGGCTGCCGGGTTAAACCCGCCCTTCCTGAAGGCCTGGCCGCATGTTCTCCTCGACTACACTGATTTCGACCATGCCGAACGACTTCGATTTGCGCCGGCTCGAAGAGCTGGGGCTCAATTCCTCTGCACCTCCCGGCCAGCTGCTGTTCGACGGCTGGTTGATACGCCTGCTGCCCGGGCAGGCCAAACGCGCGCGGTCCGTCAATGCCGTGTATCCGTCGCGGCGCGCGCTGCCCGACAAGGTCGCCTACTGCGAGAACCTGTACCGGAGCCACCTGTTGCCGGCGATCTTTCGGATCACGCCGTTTTCGGAGCCGTCCGGCCTGGACGCCGAACTGGAGCGGCTGGGGTATCCGCGCTTCGATACCACCGCCGTGGAGGCCACCGTCATCGATCCGTCCCAACTGGTACACACAAGCGCCGAGCCGATGGAGCTGGTTCGCTGGGTGGAAGAGGTGGGCCGCCTGCGCGGCTCCCATGCGGTCTACCGGCGCAGCCACCTGGAGCGCCTGCAAAGCGTGTTGCTGCCGCTGCGCCCGATGGTGGTGCGGCACGCGGGCGCTGTGGTCGCCACCGGACTGACCATCATGGAGGACGGCTGGGCCGGTTTGTTCGATGTCGTCACAGACTCCGCGGTCCGGCGCCAGGGTTTTGCCGACCAGCTTGTGCAGGGGCTGCTCCGGTCCGCCTGGGAGATGGGCGCGCGCCAGTCCTACCTGCAGGTGAGCGCGGATAACCGGCCGGCGCGCATTCTCTATGCGCGCTACGGCTTCCAGGAACAGTATGTATATTGGTACCGCGGCCACGCGGACGGAGTTCGACCATGAAAAATGCACTTGCCCTGGTGTTGTCGCTTGCGCTGATCGCCTGCGTACGCGCCGACCAGCTGATCGGCGAGGTCTCCACCGCCTTCATCCTGATCGGCGCCAACCACAAGGTGATCGTCGAGGCCTACGACGACCCCAAGGTCAATGGCGTGGCCTGTTATGTCTCGCGCGCCAAGACCGGCGGGGTGATGGGCGCCATCGGGCTGGCCGAGGACAAGTCC
>JANNDB010000712.1:0-2044 GCA_031387285.1 Betaproteobacteria bacterium
TGCCCGGCAGCCTGAACCTGCGCGAAGGCAGCACCTACACCTGGGAGGTTTCGGCCCGGGGACCGGACGGCCGCAGGTACAGCAGCCGCGGCGAATTCGCCCTGGCGGGCGCCACACTGCGCACGCAGGCGGCTGAAGCACGGGCACAGGCGGGCACCGGAGTGTCCGCGCAAGTGGCGCTGGCGCTGTGGCTGGAGCAGCAGGAGCTGCGCGACGAGGCCCGCAGGCTGTGGCGCGAACTGTCGCAGCAACGTCCGGACGAGATTCAACTGCGGACCATGGCAGAGCGCTGATGCAACGGCGCGGCATCGCCCGGCTGGCACTTTCGGGCGTACTGGCCCGAGCCGGCCTGGCCTGGCCCGTGCTGGCGCAGACGGCCGGCGACCTGCGCCTGGCGCTGGTCATCGGCAACGCCGCCTACCCCGGTGATGCGGCACTGGGCAATCCTGTAAACGACGCGCAGGCCATGGCCGACACCCTGCGCCAGCTCGGCTTCCAGGTGATCGAGGTGCGCAACGCCAGCCGCACGCAGATGACCGAGGCCATAACCAGGGTGCGCACCATGCTGCAGGGAAAGCAGGGCATCGGCATGCTGTATTACGCCGGCCACGGCCTGCAGCTGGAATGGCGCAACTTCATGGTGCCGGTGGACGCGAAGATCAGCTCCAGCGCCGACATCGCCGCCCAGGCCGTGGATGTGGGCAGCGTGATCGATGCCTTCAAGGCCGCAGGCAACCGCATGAACATCGTGGTGCTTGATGCCTGCCGCGACAACCCGTTTGCCGGCACCGCCTCGGGCAAGGGGTTGGCGCAGATCGACGCGCCCCCAGGGACGTTTCTGGCCTTTGCCACGGCGCCGGGCAATGTGGCGATCGACGGGGACGCAGCATCCGGCAACGGTCTGTACACCGGCTTCCTGCTCGAGGAACTGAAAAAGCCCGCAGCCACGATCGAGAACGTCTTCAAGCGTGTGCGCCTGAATGTGCGCAAGCAGAGCAAGGGCCGGCAAATCCCCTGGGAGAGCACCAGCCTGGAGGACGATTTTGTCTTCAACACCGGCGTCAAGGTGGCCACCCGCGATGAGCGTGCGCGCGAGGAGGCTTTTCGTGTCGAGAAGGCCGACTGGGACCGGATCAAGGACAGCAAGCAGGCGGACGACTATTACGCCTTCCTGCTCAAGTACCCCAGTGGCAGCATTTCACAGAATGCCACTGCTGCGCTGGAACGCCTGGCCGTGGCGCAGACCCAGGCCGTGCCAGACCGCAACGGCATCGTGCAGGTGGCCGGGGCGGCGCGTTATCGGGTCGGTGATGCGGCCACTACCGTTCGACGGGACATGTACACCGGGCTGGAAATTGGTCGCGGCACCGGAAGAGTCACCAGGATCGCGGACGGCGTCGTCGAAATCAACAACGGCGTTGCCCTATGGACCCAGGATGGCGCCGCGATCAAGAACCAGTTCGTACGCCAATGGGATCCGCCGCGCATGGACTTTCCCGGCGACGCCTACGCGGTGGGCAAGCAATGGACCAGCAGATCCATCGAGACCAGCCTGGATGGGGCGAAAAACTGGCGCGAGGACCACGTGCGCATCGTCGCGTTCGAAGCGGTGACCGTGCCCGCCGGAACCTTCAAGGCCTTCAAGTTCGAGATGGATTCGGTGCTGGGCTCCGGCACCTTCGTCAAGCTGACCTACTGGGCAGCGCCGGACTGGCCTTTCTCGCTCAAGACGCTGCGCGAGATCCGGCCCCGCTCGGGCGCAGCAACGCGCGAGATCATCGAAACCGTGTCGATACAGCGCGGTACGGCCTGACTGACGTCCTGGCCAGCATGCAGATCAACTCACCCATGTTCCATCACCAATCGGCGTTGCAGGCTGCGCGCTCGCGGCAGGGCCGATTGTCCGCGCTCAGGCGGTGCGGGGCTGGACGTAGCCGTAGCGCAGGTTGGTGCGGCCTTCGCCGTGCTGGTCGTATGCAGCTTTCGATGTCGTGACGCTGTCCTGTTCCAATGCCGCCCGCTGCTGCCGCGTGAACTGGTACAG
>JANNDB010000251.1:0-1755 GCA_031387285.1 Betaproteobacteria bacterium
CATTCGGGGCTCAAGATGCAGGAAGAACGCTTCAAGGCGGCGCTGGCCGCGCTGAGCGACCCGACCCGGACCACCGTGATCCTGGTGACACGGCCCGACAAGGGTGCGATTGCCGAGGCGGCACGCACCTCCGAAGAATTGGTGGGGCTGGGGCTGAACAACCAGCGCCTGGTGATCAATGGTGTGTTCCACGCCAGCGAAGACACGGATGCCGTGGCAGGCGCCATCGAGGCCCTCGGGCGGCAGGCGCTGGCCGAAATGCCGCCCGCCCTGCGCGCCTTGCCACAGGATGAAGTGCCCCTGCGGGCATTCGACACGGTCGGCCTGCCGGCCTTGCGGGCATTGCTTTCCGGAGGCGCCGGGAGCATCCATCCGGCCAGGCTGCCGACCGTCGAGCCGGCCGGCCACCTGCCCGGCCTGGACGCCCTGGCCGACGAACTGGCCGCCGCGGGGCACGGGCTGATCATGGTGATGGGCAAGGGTGGTGTCGGCAAGACAACCGTCGCCGCGGCCCTGGCCTTGGGGCTGGTCCAGCGTGGCAAAACCGTTCACCTCAGTACCACCGATCCGGCGGCCCACCTGGCGGGCACGCTCAACGGTGATGTGCCGGGTCTGAACGTGAGTCGCATCGACCCGAAGGTCGAAACGCAACGCTACATCGACAAGATCATGGCGGCCAAGTCACCCCGACTCGACGCGGCGGAGCAGGCGCTGCTGCTGGAAGACCTGCGCTCGCCCTGTACCGAAGAGGTGGCTGTCTTCCACGCGTTCTCGCGCATCGTCAGCGAGGCCCGCAGTGCGTTTGTCGTGCTGGACACCGCGCCCACGGGCCACTCCATGCTGTTGATGGACGCTACCGGCGCCTACCACCGGCAGATGACGCGCGAGTTCGAAGGGCACGGCGCCGCGCGCTTCATCACGCCGTTGATGCGGCTGCAGGACGCTGCCTACACCAGGATCATCCTGGTGACGCTGCCGGAGGTCACGCCGGTGTCGCAGGCGGCCGCGTTGCAGGAGGACCTGCGCCGCGCCAGCATCGAGCCCTATGCCTGGGTGCTCAACAAGAGTGTTCTAGCGGCCGGCACGCGTGACCCCTTGCTGACTGCGCGACTGGATGGCGAACGCAAGCAGATGGAACGGATGTCCGGCGGCCTGGCCAAGCGCATCTTCACAGTGCCCTGGCTGGTGCTGCCGCCCATTGGCTTCGTTGAACTGTCCAGGCTGGTCAATGGCAAGAAGAATTCGGTTGGCTCGCAAGCGACAGCCTCAGCTGTGGAAGAGGCCGGCCAAGCCCTTTAGCTCTTCACGCACAGGCTGTAGAAGCCTGGTTCCGGATGCGACAGTTCGCGGTGACCATGCGGGCGTACTGAGCCGCAGCTGTGCAGGTTCGGGTCGATCAGCGGACCCAGGGCCTCGGTCGATTCCAGCCAAGGGTCCAGCTTCAGTCGCAATTCGCTGGTCATTGCCAGATTCGGGCGTTGACAGGTCGCGCAAATGATCTCGTCAATACCGTGCTGCCCGATCAGGCCATCACCGGCGCCGGCTGCACCTGCATCGGCGCAGCCTTGAAACGCTGCTGCGCCTGCCACACGTCATAGGCGCTTTGCTCCGCCAACCACAGTCGGGCCTCGCCACCACGGCTGACGCCGAGCCAGGCTTCGATCCGCAGTGCCATCTCTGGCGAAATCGCCGCGCGGCCGTTGAGCACGCGCGACAGAGCGACCCGCGAGACGCCGAGCTGGTCGGCAACCTGGG